>JAQAZR010000227.1:0-2792 GCA_032127235.1 Deltaproteobacteria bacterium | reverse complement strand
GCCAAGGACAACGGCCTGGAGCCCTATGGTTACCTGCGGCATGTTTTTAAAAAAAATTCCCCTGGTTCAAACCGAGCAAGACCTCAAAGACCTGCCGCCCAAAATATCCATCCCGACGACATTGCTGTCACCGCTCAAGACTAATGGCTGACACCTCGCATTCCCATGGCTCTTGCCGTCACGTGGCCTTACGGAGGGATTTGTTAACGCTTACGAATTAAAGCGTTGGCGGCTGGCGTGTCCACCGAACGAGTTGAATCTCATGTTTCCGAACGAGGCGGGCGGGCCGCTTAATCATAACAACGTGGTGAACCGTTATTTCGAACCGGTCACAATTTGGTTACAGCCAAAGAAAAAGGGGTCACGGCTTCAACCGTAACCCCTTGATTTATTTGGTAGGCGGTACTGGATTTGAACCAGTGACTTCTACCGTGTGAAGGTAGCACTCTCCCGCTGAGTTAACCGCCCGAACTTATCAGCCGTCGACCCGTTCCTTCAACTCCTTGCCGACCTTAAAAAACGGCAGTTTCTTGGAGGGAACGTGTATCTGGGTGCCTGTTTTCGGATTGCGTCCGGTGTAAGGCTTGTAGTGGTTGACCGTAAAACTTCCGAAACCCCTGATTTCAACCCTTTCGCCTCCCGCCAGGGTTTCCACGATCATCTCGAAAAATAAATCCGTCACTGTTTCAGCGTCCTTGCGGCTCAGGTCCGCTTCTTCTTTTAACACACTGATCATTTCCGATCTGTTCATGAACTCTCCTCAACGCTTTTTGTTCTCCCGAGCCCTGAGATGGAGGTCGAAAGAGAAAAAAACGGTTTAACTCATAGTTGGTTATGGGTGTTTAAGTCAAGGAATTTTTCAGTAATTTTATCCGCTGACCGACCCTGTTTTCTAAGTGTTTGAAATTAAATGGCCGATGTATCATGATGGACGGGGGTAACCGCTATCGGCCTCGGAATCCGTTGGCTCGACTCCCTCCGCTGATTCGGGCGGTTCCGCACCGTTGTCCGGATTGTCGGCAAGATCTGTCGGCTCGTCCGTTTCCGATTCCTCGAAGTCAAGCTCGAGTTGCGATTCCCTCGTCTCATCTGTTGTGTCGTCTTCGATAACGACATTGGATCGATCGGCCAGGGCCTGCCCCATTTCCTCTATCTCTTTCGGGGTTGGCAAGTCTTTGAGGTCTTTCAGATCGAATACTTCCAGAAACCGTTTGGTGGTGGCGTAGATCAGAGGACGTCCCGGAATTTCCTTGCGTCCGAGAACCCTGATCAGATTGCGTTCGAGCAGCACCCGGATGACACCGCCGCAATCCACGCCGCGGATGTGCTCCACATCACTACGGATGACCGGCTGTTTGTAGGCAATGATCGCCAGGGTTTCGAGAGCGGCTTTGCTGAGCCGCGGCGCTCGCGGTTGAACCAGTTTGGTGATCCACTCGCTGAACTCCGGCCGGGTGCGAAGCTGATATCCACCGGCGATCTCTTTGAGGTGGAATCCACCGCGGCGGGCTTCGTACTCCTCGGTGAGAAGATTCAATGCGCTGCGAATATCGCCGCCGGCTGCCGGGCTGAGAACGATTTTCAACCGCTCGATGGTCAGAGGCTCATCGCTGACGAACAGCAGGCTTTCTATGATGCTTTTCAGGTTTTCCATTACTCGTAGAACAATCGGATCAACCCGGTCTGTGAATGTTGTGCCAGGCGGACCAGGCAGAGCTTGACCATTTCCAGAATGGCCAAAAAGGTAATGATCACGTCGCTTTTAGTGGGGTTACCCGCAAACAACTCATCGAAGGTCAGAGATTTTTTTTCTTCAAACAGATCGACCAACTCCGATATGCGGTCTTTGACGGAGATGCTGTCGGAGGTCAGGTCCAGGCGGTCTTCGGCGGAGATGTTTTTCAAAATCTGTTGAAAGGCATCGATCAGCTC
The DNA here is from genome assembly GCA_032127235.1 of Deltaproteobacteria bacterium. GTDB lineage: Bacteria > Desulfobacterota > Desulfobacteria > Desulfobacterales > SG8-13 > JARFQH01. The sequence goes on along the minus strand of JAQAZR010000227.1, from coordinate 860 downwards.
GAAGAGGCCGATTTTGATGAACTCTTCGTCGCGGGGCACCAGGTCGCGAACTTCCGCCGGTTGACGCACAAAGGTGTCTTCTCCGAGCAAGGCCCGGCGCGACAGTTCCTCGGCGGCCGATTTCAACTGCAGGTATTCGGCCAGAGGTCGGGCGATTTCCATCCGCGGATCTTCGTCGTCATCTTCATCCGAAACCGTGGGCAGCAGCATTCTGGATTTGATGTGGGTCAAGGTCGCCGCCATGACGAGAAAATCGCCGGCGAAATCGATATTCATCGATTTGAGCCACTCCAGGTAGGTCAGGTACTGCTCGGTGACCATGGCAATGGGGATGTCGTAGATGTCGACCTCGTTTTTTTTGATCAGGTGGACCAGAAGGTCCATCGGCCCTTCGAAGATGTCGGTCAGTTTTACCTGGTAGAGCTTGTTTTCCATGGGCTGCGCGTCGGCAATCCGTTGTGTGACGGGTCAGCCGCACCCGTTAATGGACACGGCAACGGCACAAATTGTGTCTATATGCAGTTTCAGAATAGAGACTGATCGAAAACAAGACTAAATTTTCACGGCGCCCCTGACTTCTGCCATCGTTGCTCGCGCGACATCCCGGGCGCGTTCGCTGCCGGTGTGCATGATCTCCTCGACCAATTCCGGCCGGCCTTCATAATAGTGCCGCTTGTCGCGAATTGGTTCGAGGGCCTTGATCAGGTTGCCACTCATGATTTTCTTGCAGTCGACGCACCCGATGCGGGCCGTGCGGCACTGACTCTCGATGTCGGTCACTGTGGCCGGGTCGGTATACAATTTGTGAAAACTGAAAACGTTGCACACATCGGGGTCGCCGGGGTCGCTGCGCCTTGCCC
>JAQAZR010000226.1:0-3783 GCA_032127235.1 Deltaproteobacteria bacterium | reverse complement strand
GATGCGGATGCGGCCTTTTTGATCCACGCGCGGGGGCCGGTCGCCGAAGAGGTGGTCGTGGTAGAGACGGTACATCTGTGCGATGCACCCTTCGTGCAGGTGGCCGGCCTTCATGACCCGGTAGAGAAGGGCGATATAGAGCGGCACGGCCGGGATCACCGCGCTGGCCCTGGTGACCAGGGCCTTGTTGACGCTGATCAGGGCCTTTCCGCCGAGCGGCGCCAGCAGCCGGTTGATGGCGACCACTTTTTGCTCCAGGTCCTTCTTGGCGGCACCGATGGTTCCGTCGCGGTAAAGAGCCCGGGTATGCACCGAACCGATGTAGGAGAAGGCCACGGTCAGAAAGCCCGGCGCCAGAAGATCGGCTGCGCGCAGTTTTTTCAGCCACAGGAGCCAGTCTTCCCCTCCCATCACCTTCACGGTCTGCTGAACTTCTTCTGCGGTGGCCGGTTCGGCCGTGACCACCTCGACCTTGCCGGTGAGAAAATCGACCGTCTTGGCAGTAAACCGCTCCCCGATCGGCTTGATAACCGAGGAATAGACCTCACCGGTCGCGGGATCCATCCGCCGCGGGGCCGCGATGCTGTAAACGAGAAAGTCGATGCGGCCGAGCTTTTCCTGGATCAGCCGGACGACCTCCGTTTTGGTCTCCTCCGCGAACGCGTCTGCGTTGACGTTCCAGGCCCCCAAACCCTCATTCTCGGCCTCTTTGCGAAAGGCCTCGATGTTGTACCAACCGGCCGTTCCGGTCCGGTGCGCGCTGCCGCTTTTTTCATAGCCGATACCGATCGTGGCGGCGCCCGAGCCGAAAGCCGAGACGATTCTGGCGGCTAACCCGTACCCGTTCGAGGCGCCGATCACCAGAACCTTTTTGGGGCTGTCGATTTTTTCTCGGGCACTCACGTATTGAATCTGCGCGCGTACCTGCGCGGTACATCCCAACGGGTGGGCGTTCACACAGATGTTGTTTCGAATCCTGGGCTCGAGTATCATGGCATCGTTATCGCTTGATTCTGTTGAGGCGCAGTTTGGTTTCGCCGGCGGATATCACCTCGAAATCCTGCCCGCCTAATTTGAGACCCTTTTTCGCTTCCGATTCATGAATCGAGTGATGGTAGGCCGTTTCCGGGTCGAGTTCCGGGATGATGACGTCGACGTTGATCCGATCACCTTCGAGCCCACGGTAGATCATCTTTATTTTGCCGACCGATATCACCTGACCCAGGGACAAAATGACGGTCTTCTCGTCAGATCGGATCCTCATTTTGTTTTCATAGCTTGAGACGGCACTCTCCAGTCGCTGCTGGGATTGCATGCTCCGGGGTCCCACCACGGCCGTATAAATGAATCCGACAAACAGCAATCCGATCAACAAAAAAAATCCGATGATCAGCCACCGCCGGTTACGGTTTTCCTCCATTTTTCATGGCCCGTTTAAGTAAGATGTTGAAAGCGCAAGGGATCCGAAAGGAGGGTTTAAGCGTTGTGCACGGCCACTTAAGTCCGCGACCCGGCGAATCCTTGCGCTTGGACTTCCGATAGCATTAATGAGGGGATGGGTCAAGAAGAGGGAATGGTTTACCAATTCTTGGTGACCACTTTAATATCTGGTCACCCGGCTTCATGTAAAGGGTCACCAAGAATCGAAGAATAGGTTATCGTATGAATGCGGTGACGAACAGAAAACCCGGCTCGAATCAAGGTGCGGTTTTTCGACGCACGCACAGCAGGGTGATGTCGTCGTTTTGCGGGGCCGAGCCGAGGTGTTCGAATGTTACGCGTTTGATGTGGTCGATGACGTCAGCAGCCGAAGGGTATCTTTTTCTGAGGATCGATTGAAGCCGCTCCCGGCCCAAGATTTCTTCTGCCGGTGAGGTGGCTTCTGTCACACCATCTGTGAAGGCGATTAAGATATCGTCCGGATCGAGCTGAACCTGTCTGGAGATGAAATTCATTTTAGGTAACAGGCCTACTGCCGGACCGGTCGGCCGGAGCATGACGATTTCACCAGCTGCGGTCAAAATGACCGGCGGTTCGTGCCCGGCGTTGATATAGGTCAAGTTGCCGGTCGTCACGTCGAGCACGCCGACGAACATGGTGGCGAACATGCCCAATTTTCCGTGATGGCGGGCAATGTAGGAGTTGGTGTCGCGGACCGCCTTAAGGACGCCGAAGCTCCCGGCTCCGACTGCCTGGACCGACGATCCAGCCGATGTCTCGATCTCCAAGGTGTAAACGCGGATGAGGCTGCGAAAAAGCGCCATGAAAAGAGCCGCACCGATCCCCTTGTCGCAGACATCGGCCACAACCAGGCCGAGGTGATGGTCGGACAACTCGAATACGTCGTAGAAATCGCCGGAAACTTGAATGGCCGGGTGCAGATAAGCCGCAATTTCCCAACCGGGTGCAGAAGGGATTTCCTCGGGCAGAAAATCCCGCTGAATCTTGCGGCCTTTTTCCATTTCAAGATCCAGGGCGCCGGAGTAAATCTCGATTTCCTTTTTGGCCTGTGCGATGCGGTGAAAAGATTCTTCCAGTTTTGCGTACAGGGTAGCATTCTCCAGAACCACACCGATTTGAACCGCGGTCATTTCGATCAACTCTATAGATTCGGTACCGAAGTGCCCGGGGCGGGAATGCAGCAGTGTGAGCAGGCCGAGGAGCCCTTCTTTTCTGATGATCGGCACGACCAATGCCGAACGGACTTCGTACGGCTGGCCGGGAAGCGTCAACCAGCGCTCGTCCTTCTCCGTGTCGTAGATATGGGCCAGCTTGCAGTTGCCATCTTTAATGTTGCAGTGGCGGCGCACCCAGCCGGCCAGACCCTGATCCAGCACGGTGCCGATCAGTCGGTTGCGTTCATCCGAGGACGCTTGCGCCCGCGTCAATATGCTCTCGATCACCACCCCGTTTTCATCGAGCAGAAACAAGCTGCCTTTTTCCGCACCGGTCAAACCGATCGACACCTCGAGGGTCTTTTGCAGCGTTGCATTGATCATCTTCTGGTCGGCCGAAGCGCGCGCAACGGATACAAAATGATCGAGCATCCGGCTCTGGGCCTGATACACGGCCTTTTCTTTCCTGAGCCGCTTGATTTCCTGCTGTAGAATTCTCGTATTCACGATCTTCTCGCTGTCGTTCCGCCGACCGGCTGTTCTTTTCGACTGATTGATCGTTTTCGCAGCTGGGCCGTCGTTTTGAACGAATACCACTGATACTCGTCATCCGCTGCGGCCGGGATGCGTTCTGCGTGTGCGGCCGCAATGCCCGCTTGTTTAGATATAATAGTTACTTATAATATTCATTCTGGGAATTCAACTTGATAATATGACGCTTTCTGCGTACAAGCAAATGATCGGTAAAAATAAATTTTTTCCTTCTTATTCCAGGTGAGTCATGACGCCATCAGAGGTTAGACGCAAACTCTCGGCGATTTTCAGCGCCGATGTGGCGGGCTACAGTCGATTGATGGGTCTGGACGAGGTCGCGACCGTTCGTACGCTGACCGCTTACAAGGAAGCGATGACCCGCCTGATCCATCATCATCGCGGGCGGGTGGTCGACTCTCCCGGCGACAACCTGCTGGCCGAATTCGACAGTGTGGTTCAGGCGGTGCAGTGTGCCTTCGAGATCCAGGCCGACTTGAAAGTGCGCAATGACGCCATGCCCCAGGAGCGGCGCATGCTGTTTCGCATCGGCATCAATCTCGGCGATGTGATCGTCGATGGCGAGCGGATTTATGGTGACGGGGTGAATGTGGCGGCCCGTTTGGAATCCCTGGCA
>JAQAZR010000225.1:0-2960 GCA_032127235.1 Deltaproteobacteria bacterium | reverse complement strand
TGACATCGAGAAGTTGGGCCACCTCTTTGGTCGAAAGAAGGTTATTCATCGTTTTCGGTCTCAATAATGCATTTTTTTAGCGTCGGATATATATATTTCCGTTATCCACTGTCAATAGTATTCCTAAAAATTTCTTTAGATAACCTATAATAACCATAGATAACCTTTAAATGAAAAGGCGACCTAGGTTGAGCGGTTTCCCCATGGCAGTGCCATGACTGGTCTCTAACAATCATATGACGCGTCAAATAGGCCTAATTTTATGTTTCACCCAATGAGTGAAAGCGGCCACAGGTTTGTCATTTTGAATTTTGGTCATTGTGATTTGTTTGTTATTTGTAATTTGGAATTTGGAATTTTTTACCGAAACTTAACCGTTTCCTCTTCGACCAAACTGGATGTTTGCGGTCAGAGGCAGCGCTGAACCCCGAACCTTTGAACCTGGAACCTGGAACCGATCAGTTCAGGAATGGGCTATTTATGGATGGGATAGAGTCTTGTCCGGATAGGGGCAGAGAGGATAGAGGAGACAAACGGGGCACTTCGGCTTGCGCGCCGTGCAAGTTTCCCGGCCGAAGAAAACCATCCGAAGGGAAAAATCGCTCCAGTCCTTGCGGGGGATGATCTCCACCAGGTCAAACTCGATTTTGACCGGATCGCTGTTCTCGGTGAATCCCAAACGCCATGAAACCCGTTTCACGTGCGTATCCACGACGATACCGGGTTTTTCGAAGGCGGCCCCCAGGACCACGTTGGCGGTTTTGCGGCCGACACCCGGCAAGTCGACCAACTCGTCCAGGCGGTCCGGCACCCGGCCGCCGTGGGTTTCCAATAGAAGCCGGCAGCAGGCCTTGATGTTTTTGGCCTTGTTGCGATAGAAACCGGTGGAGCGTATCAGCGCCTCGATTTCCTCGAGGGAGGCACGCGCGAAGTCCTGCGGGCTTTTCAACCGATGAAAGAGCTTGGGCGTGACACGGTTGACCTGCTTGTCCGTGCACTGAGAGGACAGGATGGTGGCCACCAACAGTTCGAATGGGTTGCGAAAGTGGAGCTGAGGCTTGACTTCGGGATAAAGGGACCGTAAGATTTTTCGTACCTTAGTGGCGCGCGTTCTTATTTTGTTTATGTCTTTCATCCGACAATTCCGGTTTTCATCCCAATGACGCCGCGGTAAAAAGAAGGGACCCCGAGGAGCACGATATGACCACTCCAGCTAAACCCGCACGGGCTTTAGGGCTCTGCTCTGGCGGCCTCGACAGCACGCTGGCCGCACTCGTGCTGCGCAAACAGGGCATATCAGTGGAGTGGGTCACCTTCGAAACCCCATTTTTTTCGGCCGCCAATGCGCGTCGTGCCGCTGAAATAACGGGGATCCCGTTGACGGTCAAAAACATCACCGACGAATACGTCGCCATGCTTCGCAATCCACACTGCGGATACGGTCAGAACATGAACCCGTGTCTCGACTGCCACGCCCTGATGTTCAGAAAAGCGGCCGAAATCATGCGGGAAAGGGGGTTCGACTTTCTTTTCAGCGGCGAGGTCATGGGGCAGCGCCCCATGTCGCAGACCAAGCCGTCCCTGCGCTATGTCGAGAAGAATTCGGGCTGTGACGGCGACATCCTGCGGCCGCTAAGTGCGAAACTCCTGCCGGAAACAGCAGCGGAAAAAAGCGGCCTTGTCGACCGGACGCAGCTGCTCGACATCGCCGGCCGGTCCCGCAAACGCCAGATGCAACTGGCCGAAGACTTAAGGCTCACCGAATACCCGGCCCCGGCCGGAGGGTGCCTGCTGACCGAGGAAGGATTTTCCGAGCGACTCAGGGACCTGTTTCAGCACCAGGAAAGCGTCAGCGAAAACGAGCTGAATCTGCTGCGATATGGACGCCATTTTCGACTCAAGGGCCGAGCGAAATTGATCGTGGGTCGTGATCAGGCCGACAACGACAACCTGCTTCGACATCACGACCCGAAAACAGACATGGTGATCAGGCTCAAAAAATTCCCCGGTCCCATCGCCCTTGTCCCCGGCGGAAGCAGCAAAGATGTCATTACGTTGGCCGCTTCCATCTGCGCCGGCTACAGCCGGGCCCCGGCTTTCACACCGGTCGAGGTCGCCGTCACATCCGCCGGAACCCATGAAACCATACGCGTCCTCGGCCTGCCGCCTTCGGATGTCCGCAAGTTTTTAATCTAAATATCTGCACTGCTCACCTATCCATGGCCGCTCGCAGCTGACCGCACGCCGCTGAAATGTCCCCTCCCTTGCTGCACCGGACCATCACTGTGTAGTGTTTGTCCAGCAGGATCTGCTGGAAGCGTTCGATGACCGCTTCCTCCGGCCGCTCGAATTCACTGTCCGGGTGAGAATTGAAAGGGATCAGGTTAATCTTGGCCTTCACCTGACTGAGAAGGACGGCCAGACGTCGCGCATTTGCTTCACTGTCGTTGACACCTTTGATGAGAATATATTCGAAGGTGATCCGCCGGTGAGGTCTCAGGGGATAACGGCGGCAGGCCGCCAGCAGTTCTTCGATGGGATAGGTTTTGTTGATCGGCATCAGGAAATCGCGGGTGTGGTTGTCGGTCGCATTCAGAGAAATAGCGATATTGGCGGTCGTGTCCCGCCCGAACTGGATCAGTCGCGGCACCAGCCCGGCAGTTGAAAGGGTCACGCGTCGACCGGCAAAACGGAGTCCGAGACCGTTGTCGGTAAGGGTGTTCAAGGCCGCGGTCACATTGGCGTAATTGGCCAGAGGCTCGCCCATACCCATTAGAACGATGTTGGTTAGAAGCGCCGGTTCGGAAAGCTCCCTCTGAATGTCGCGCACCTGCGCGATGATTTCACCTTGGTCGAGGTTGCGCGCGAATCCCCCCTTGCCGGTCAGACAGAAGCGGCATCCAAGGGCGCAACCGACCTGAGTCGAGATGCAAAGCGTATAGTGGCCGCGCTCGGGAATG
>JAQAZR010000224.1:0-3188 GCA_032127235.1 Deltaproteobacteria bacterium | reverse complement strand
AGCATCCTGACACCGACATCCAAAACCACCTCTTCGTCGTCGACCAGCAAAACGGTCCGACTGGATGCCATAACGGGTTGCTCACCAGCGGGTTGCGGATCGGCCGCCAGGGTTCGGCTCGACGCCGGCAGGTAGATTCGAAAGGTGGTGCCGCACTCAATTTCGGATTCAACCTCGATGAATCCGCCCAGGCTCTTGACGATGCCGAATACCGAGGCCAGGCCCAGACCGGTCCCGCGACCCATTTCCTTGGTCGTGAAAAAAGGTTCGAAAATACGGTCACGGGTGGCCTCGTCCATCCCGATACCGGTATCCTGGACATCGAGCCGCACGTATTCGCCGTGTTTCGGCATATATGCGCGGTCTTGCATCACCTCACGGGTGGCATTGGCAGACTTAAAGGATAGGCAGCCGCCGTCTGACATGGCGTCCGCTGCATTGACACACAAATTGAGCAGTACCTGTTCGATCTGACCCGGGTTGGCTTCCACGGGTCGCAGGGCATCGTCCAGATCGAGGCTGATGGCGATCTGTTTGCGGGTGCGGCCGAAGGCCTCGGCGGTTTCACGCACAATCTGATTGAGGTCGATCAACGTCGATTCCGAGCGCTCTCTGCGGGCATAACCCAGCAGCTGGGCGGTCAGTTTGGCCCCGTTCTTGACCTGTTTCTCGATTTTTGTGAGGGTGGCATAGTGGGGATGGTCGGCCCCGGTGTCCTGCAAGATCAAAGATGCCAGGCCTTCGATCGCCATGAGCAGATTGTTGAAATCATGTGCGATGCCGCCGGCCAGAGTCCCGATGGCCTCCATTTTCTGAGCATTGAAAAACTGCGATTCGAGCCGTTTCCGCTCACTGATGTCCGTCAAACTCACGATGACATTTTCGAATTTTTCTCTAGCCTCTGGAACTTGGAAACTCATCAGGACATTGATGTTTTCCCCCGCCAGGGTTTGGCTGACCATTTCGGTTTCAAAGTCGGGCCTGGCCGCGTAGATGGCAATCAGGGCTTCCCTGAAAACATCCAGCGATTGAGATGCGAAGATCTTTTCAGCCGATCCGAACAGCTGGGCTTTGGTTTCGGCCTGGAAGAGCCGGAGAGTGGCCATGTTGAACTTTTTGACAGTGACCCGTTTCAGCAACTCTGGAAGGAGCTCCGGATGAGCCGGTAAATAAGACCTGATGTCGTCAATGCCTTTCTTTTTAAGGTCATCAACCGTCTGTTTGAACGCCGACAGGTCGACTTCCAGGAAAGACACGGCTGAGGTTTCGAAGAGGCTTTGATATTTATCCTCGCTGGCCTGCAGCGCATCCTCAGCGCGCTTTCGCCCGGCAATCTCCTCCTTGAGCTTGGCAGCCATCGCCGCCATTTGATTTTCCAGGCGGCAGGAAATGCTTGGGTTGGCAATTTTGTTGTTTAACGGTATAAGCATTTTTAGAAGGTACCGGTTTCCGAAAATCGCCAACCCGTCAGTCCCCCACCAAGCGTCATCCTCTAAGCGCTGTTGGGGTGGCTGACGATCGGCCGCAATCTAATTATCGGATAATTTTCCGAGAACTTGAATAAAGGAGTTTATGACGCATGAAATCAGGTATAATCGGGGGTCCGGGATCGGGAAAAACCACCGTTTTTGAAGCCCTAACCGGTAATTTTCAGGGGGCTGGACGCCGAGGGGACGACCGCATCGCTGCCATACGGGTCCCGGACCCACGGGTCGATGTGTTGGCCGGGATGTATAGCCCCCAGAAGACGACCTATGCACAGGTTGAGTATCTGCTGCCTGGAAAGGACCTCGAGAAGGACAGTGGAAAAGCGGGGTCTTCATGGACCGCGGTAAGAGACTGTGACGCCTTGATTCACGTGGTCCGCAACTTCAGCAGTTACGGCCTGGCCGAACCGACACCGCTTGAAGACGTCAACCACATCGACCAGGAACTGATTTTAAACGACTTCATGGTGGCCGAGAAACGCCTCGAACGGCTGAACCTCGACCAAAAAAGGGGCCGGAAGAGCGATTCGGAGGAACAAGCCCTTCTCGAGGCCTGTATCTCAACCGTGGAAAACAACACCCCATTGAGGCGGCGACCCGAACTGGCCTCTGCACCCCTGCTGCGGGGCTTTGCTTTCCTGTCGAGCAAGCCGATGCTCGTCCTCTTCAACAATGCCGATGAAGACGATTGCCTGCCGGATATAGCCGGTGGGGGGTCAAACGAATTACGTCTGGCCATTCGCGGCAAGCTCGAACACGAACTGGCCCAAATGTCGCCTGAAGAGGCTGCAGAGTTCCTTAAGGAATTCGACATTGCGACTTCCGCCAAGGACAGGATCATCGCCAAATCCTACGAATTGTTGGGCCTTATTTCCTTTTTTACGGTCGGAGAAGACGAGGTCAAGGCATGGACGATCCGGAAACATACCGCAGCGATCGATGCGGCCGAGGCCATTCATACGGACCTGAAAAAGGGCTTCATTCGGGCCGAAGTGCTGGCTTACGATGACCTTATGACGGCCGGCAGTTACGCCGCTGCCCGGAAGTCGGGAACCGTCCGACTCGAAGGAAAAGACTACGAGGTCCAAGACGGTGATATCCTTAACGTGCGCTTCAACGTGTAACCGCCGACAAACGGTCCAGCCGCCGGCATGTTGCTCTTAATCGACCGCGACTGCGGAGCATGAGCATCTTGAGGGTCTCCAAGAACCGCACCCCGGTTTCAATCAATTCTGAAAACAGGCGCTTCAAGGCGGGTCGCTTTGCAGCGTGGACATCGCCCCGGGCGGGAAAAACGTCGCCGGTTGCGGAAAAGATACCCACAATTCAGGCAACGACTCGGCCGGATCAAGATCTTTTTTCCCTGCGCCTCGACGGTCCGCTCAATATGAACGAGATGTGCAGGAACTTCCTTTTCCCGGATGCCCAAATTCCGGGACAGATCTTTGGCGGTCAGCTCATCCGCCTCCAAAAGCGCAATCATTTCCTGACGTAGGGTTTTCACTGGGTTTACTCGGAATTTCCAAATAAGTCTCTAAATGGGAAACCGAAACGCGTCAGTGCCCGGCGATTTCCTCTTTCAGCAGGCAGCAGGCAACCCGGTATTCCGGCGTTCCATCGGGGCGGTAGCTGAGGTTGTCGGGCTGAATGAGCTTGTTCATCACGCAACCCTCCGGAATATCGAGCTGGAAAAGGTCATTT
>JAQAZR010000223.1:0-7592 GCA_032127235.1 Deltaproteobacteria bacterium | reverse complement strand
GTAAATCTCCCCGATCCAGAACTGGGCATTGTCGGCATTTTGGGAATTCGGAAAGCGCTTGGTAAACTCCTGAAAGCCTTCCCGGGCCTTTTCGAGTTCACCGGTGTCGAAGGCCTGTTTGGCCTGATCGTAGAGTTCCTGCTCGGAAAGGCTCGAGAGCGGAACCTTTGCCGCAGGCACCTTGGTCGGAGCAGGCTTGACGGCCGGGGATTTGGCGGCGCCACCCATGTCCAGGTACTGCTCGATACTGGTGATACGGCTGTTCAAGACGCGCGCATCTTCTTTAAGTCGATCAAGTTCCGTTGAGCCGGACGCATCTGTATTGCCGGGAGTATTTTTTCCCTGCTTGATCTGATACTCGACTTCTTCGAGTCTGCCGTTGATTGCCCCGATCTGCTCTCGCATGGCATCGATCTCAACCCTGAGGTTGGCTGTTTGGCCACGGATATTTTGCTCCTTGTTTTCGCTGGTTTGGCCGAACTGATCGATCAGTGCCTTCTGACGCGCCAACTGACCCTCTACGGCAGCCAAGCGGTCATCGAGAACGATGACATCGGAGCGTCCGGCGCAACCCGCTAAAACAATAATGCAGAAAAGAAGAGTGGTAAAAGGAATCTGTCTCATGGCATTTTTGTAATGGTCAAAATAAGGGTGGTCGGTAAAAGAATGATGACGTACCCAGAATGTTAGCACGGTCGACGACATGAATCAAGCGGCCGATTGGCGGACGTCTGACGATAGAACTCTGCTAAAAGCCGCCAGTCACCAGGCACATCTATTACTCGTGCTAATTCGTCGGATCCAACCTGCGAGTCAAGGGGTCGCTCAAGAATACCTTAACATTTTAGACGCCGACGCATCACGTCCGGCTGCCGGTGCTAAAACTCTTAAAATACAGATATTCCTGCGTTTTTACGGCTTGCCGGTCGGGCACCTCAACGCCCAAAATTGCCAACTTACTTTTTTCGCGAACCCCAGGCGAATTTACTGCAGGTCTAATGACCGCCTGTCATGATTTTGTCCCTGTCTGGCGATCGGTGAGTACGGCCGCCAGACAGGAAGTATGATTCATCGGAGGCCTAGTTGATGACGAAATTGTCGCGTCTGTTCTTGGCCCAGCACTCTTCATTTTTCTCGGTGCAGACCGGCCGCTCTTCACCGTAGCTGACGGTTGAGATGCGATAGGCTTCGATTCCCATGTCGACCAGGAATGATTTGGCGCTTTCGGCACGTCTTTCACCCAGTGCGAGGTTGTATTCGGCGGTACCGCGCTCGTCGGTATGGCCCTCGATCGTCGTGTAGACATTCGGATAGGTCTTTAAAAATTCGGCATTTTTCTTCAACGTCGCTTGGGCCTTATCATCCAGATTGGATTTGTCAAAGGCGAAATAAATGTTTTCTTCTAGAAATTCGCTTTTCGCCATGTCAAAGGCCTTTGCGGCTTTATCTTCAACCGGTGGGGGCGGCGGGGCAGGAGCCGGAGCCATGGCCGGCGCCGGTTCTTCTTTGGTGACGGTCTTTTTTGCACATGAAACCGTCCCCAACAGAACAGGAATTACCAAAATCAGGGCCAGAAAAATCCATAGTTTCTTTCTCATCTTTCCTCCTTTCAAATCCTCGCTTGTATTAGTATTTACTTAAATTCGGCGACCAACTCGGGCTGGACTGCTCGCCGGACATGGTGAGCAGTCGTCTTTGGTCGGCACCGAAAGCTGTCATCACGTAAATCCTCGAAGGGCCTTCACGTGTTGAACTAAATGCTATCAGGCTTCCATCCGGTGACCAGGAAGGTGATTCATTGTTCCCGGTCTCCTGAGTCAATTGCAAGGGTTGCCGTCGTTTCAGATCGATGATAAAAATATCGTTACGGCTGCCGACCATCGACGTGTAGGCAATGCGATCTCCGGTGGGAGACCAACTCGGCTGGGTGTTGTAGTTGCCTTCGAATGTCAGGCGTTCAACCTGGCCGGTTTTGATATCCTGGATATAAATCTGCGGCGCTCCGGTTCGGTTTGACACAAAAGCCATCATTTTAGCATCCGGCGCCCAACTCGGAGAAAGATCGCTGGCCCAATTGTTTGTAATCTTTTTAATAATTTTCCCCGAACCCGTCAACAAATAAATTTCTTGGTTGCCGGCAAAGGACATCGTGGCCGACAGAGTGAACTGACCCGGAACCCACGAAGGGGTAATATTGATTCCCTTCTCTTCAACGGTCACCTGCTCGCTGCCCTCGGTCCGGTGGATGAAGATGTCCGGTTTTTTGTTGACGTAGGTCGTGTAAGCGATCCATTTGCCGTCCGAAGACCAGGCGGGAGACAAGCTGATAGTCCCGTGGCGTGTGAACGGCACCGGATTGCTGCCATCGAAATCGCAGATAAAAATTTCCTTGTTGCCGCTCCCATTGGAGACAAAGGCGATTTTGCTGTCGAATATGCCGCGTTTGCCGGTGAGTTGCAGGATCACCTCGTTGCAGAATCGAAGGATGATCGGTCTGACATCATTCACCGTACCGTGGTAGCGCTTGCCCAGCAGCCGCTTGCCCGTGAGCGTGTCGAAGAGCCGCAGCTCGATATCGACGAGCGAGCCGGTTTGCGACAAGCCGCCGGTCACCAGCAATTCGGAACCGATGGTGGTCCAGTTGCGAAAATTGATTTGGTCGGTTGTGATGACCGGATTGCCCGGTTCGAGCAGATAGGCACCGCGGTCGATCATGTTGAAAAAACCGGTGAAATCTAATGAATTTGTAAGGATATCAGTTGCTTTTTTCAAAAGAACCGGATCGGTCCCAACGGAGTTCAGTGCCGCGAAAGCCGGTATGGCCATCGGTATTTTACGCGAAAACGGGCTGTTGATATCGATGTAGTCGTATTGACCGAAAACGGCTGCGGGCAAGAGCAGAATAACGAAGACCGTCGCCACCCGTAAAGTATGTCCACTCCTTTTTATCATGCGCACGATTCCTTGACCCTTTGTGCTGCTGCAGGTTTATTTATCACTTGATGCCCTTTGGCCCGAAACGGATGCCCACGGTATAATCACCAGCGAACAGGCCGGTGGGCAGCGGCGGCAACGGGTTTGACTTGACGATCGCGCGATAAGCCGATTCATCCAGATAGGTGTTGCCGGATCTTTGATCGAACCAGATGTCGCTGATTTCTCCGTTTGGTCGGATTTTGAATCCCAAGATTGCCTCGAGGTCTGTCCGGCTGCCGCTCATCAGCTCCGAAAAGACCCAGTTCTTTTGAACTTGATAGGCGATTTCGGCCTGATAAACCTGGACCCGGCTTTGAAATTGGCCCGAAGTGAGACCTGTACCGGTCGGGCTGCCGACCATCGATCCCGCCTGACCGGGGCTGGCCCCGGCCTCTGTCTTCCGGCTCCGGTCTTCTTTTTCAACTTGCTTTTTCAGGCGGTTCAATGTTTCTTCCAGTTTGGAAGGACGCGTTTCCTCGACTTTTTTTTCCATTTTCGAAACGGCGTCTTTGATCACCTCGGAAGGCTTGAACGTCTTGTGTTTTAAAGATTCCTTTTTCTTCGTGTCCGGTTTAGGTGTCGGTGCTGTCGATACCTCCGCCTCGGGTTTCGGCGGCGGGGGCGGCGGTTTGACGGGTACGGGTTTGACGACCGGCTCCTTAGTGGCGGCCGGTTTTTCGGGAACCGTTGATTCTACGACCGGTTTTTCAGGGGCAGGGGCCTTGGCGGCTCCGTTGCCCAAGGCCGGTATCGAAACAAGACTGACGTTGACGGCCGATGGAATGTATCTCCTGGAAGGCGTCAACGCCGGCATGATGATGAATACGGTCATCAGGACGATGTGGAGCAGCAACGATATTCCGATATAAAAGAGCAGGGTCCGGCTGCCGACATCAATGCTGGCGATTCGGTTCGAGGCGGCGTGTGACGCGCGTTTCTTCATTGCGGCCGCTACTTTTTGTTAACTTTTTCTTCTTTGGTTGGTGGTATGGTCACCATTCCGAGCTTTTCCACGCCGGCCAGTTTGATTTCGGACATGACCCGGACGACCGTTCCGTAGGGGATGTCCTTGTCCGCCTTCAAATAAACCTCGCGGTCGCTGCGGTTGCTCATGATTCTTTTCAGCTTTTCGTTGAGGTCTTCCACGGTCACCGGGACATCGTTGATAAAAATGGTGGCCTTATTGTCGATGGAGATCATCAAATGCTCGGTTTCCGCCGGCAGGGGCTCGGCTGTGGCCTCCGGTAATGCGACGTCGACGCCTTGGGTCATCATCGGTGCTGTTACCATGAAAATTATCAGGAGCACCAGCATCACGTCGACGAAGGGGGTGACATTGATGTCCGACATAAAACTGTTGTTGTTGCCGCCGGATGTCAACCTTTTCTCCTTTCGAGTCTCAAGATATCCCGCTCGACGATATTCAAAAAGTCGGCTGAGAAGCTCTGCAGTTCGGTTTCGATGACCCGTATTTTCTGGTTGAAATAATTGAAGGCGATGACCGATGGAATGGCCACCGCCAGTCCGGCTGCCGTAGCGATCAAGGCTTCCGATATGCCGGGGGCGACGACGGCCAGGTTTGCAGAGCCCTTGAGACCGATGCTGCGAAACGAGTGCATGATACCCCAAACGGTGCCGAACAAGCCGATGAAGGGCGTCGTGTTGCCGGTTGTGGCCAGGAAGGGCACCATCTGAGTCAAGCGGGTCATCTCGGTATTGATCGCCCGGCGAAGCGTGCGTTTGACGTTTTCGATACCGGAAGTCTGGGAGCCGAGCGACGGGGTGTCTGAAGACGACGGTAAGGCCATCGAAACGGAAAGACCCGATTGGCTGAGCTTTTTGAGCTCCAGGTAACCCATTCTAAAAATACGTGCGATGGGGCTGGCGTCGAGTTGTTTGGCCTTTACGAACGCGTTTGACAGATCCCGGCTTTTCCAGAAAAAATCGATGAATTGGGCCGATTCTTTGAATGCTTTGCCGATGTAACGCGTTTTAATGAGTATGATGGCCCAGGAGGTGATTGAAAAGAACAGCAGCAGCAGCAACACCAACTGAACCACCAGCCCGGCATTTAAAAAAATGTGGATGATATCGATGTCGGTTTGTGGCATTAAAGAAGAATCTCCTCGTCGGAATATAAATTTCGTTAATTTAAAGGTTTAAAGCCCAAGTGTCAAGAAGTTTACGGGTTTCGACAGCGACCGTCACTAAGCGGTCCGCTCTGAAAAATGGAATTGGGGAGTTGCAATTCTCTCGATCTGTCTTTAATTAATCCCATAAACCATCAGCTTTACTGATGGTTTATGGGATTAATTAAAAGTATTCTCTTCTATCAAATTGGATACTTGCGGCTATAGACGCCGCTGAATGTTGAACCACTCAACCGAGGTTTAAAAAAACAAATTCTCAATTTTGGCAGAAAGAAAAAGGGGACATATATGAGCGAGGTAGCCGATTTACTGTTTCAGGCCAGAATGCTGAAAGAAATCCCCCGGTCCGGTTTTAGCTTTCTCGGGTCCGGAAAAGAATCCGTGGCCGAGCACATCTACAGCGCCACTTTTATTGCCTTCGTTATGGCCCAAAAAGAAGCCGATGTGGATAGCGGTCGGCTGATCGCAATGTGTCTGGTGCATGATTTGACCGAAGCCCGTATCGGCGACCTGAATACGGTTAACAAGGAGTACGTCAGCTGCGATGCGGATAAAGCCCTGAAGGACTCTTTGCAAGGCCTGCCTTTTGGGGATGCCTTAGAGGGCCTCATCCGCGAGTTCGAGGCCAATCAAACCCCTGAAGCCCGGTTGGCTCGAGACGCGGATCAACTATCGCTCATCCTGGAACTCAAGGCGTTGGCGGACATCGGGTACAAACCGCCTGAAAAATGGCTGCCGGCGGTTGTCGAAAGGCTTCAGACAGCCACCGGGCGACGGCTGGCCAAAGACATCCTGCAAACCTCTTGGGACAACTGGTGGTTTAAACATTTGGGTTGACAGAAGCAGCGCCAACACTTATTCACTTCTTCTGGTTTAAAGCACTTAACGAACACGGAGGCATGCATGAACTGGTTCACGCAGACGTTTGCGTCTTCCATCGGCAAAAAGTGGTTGATGGCCATAACCGGTTTGGGATTCTGCGGTTTTCTCACGACTCACCTGGCCGGCAACCTCTTCATCTACGGTGGTCGCGACGCCTTTAATTCCTATGCCGAGCACCTTCACAGCTTAGGTCCGCTGGTCACCCTGTTTGAATTGGGGCTGTTCACCTTTGCCGTCCTGCATGTCGGCAGCGGTCTGATTCTTTTCTACCAGAATTTTAGATCCCGACCCAATCGCTACGCCGTCAACAGCAGCGGAGGGGGGCGGACGATAGGTTCCCGGACCATGCCCTACACGGGTCTCCTGATCCTTGTTTTCGTGATTTTTCACCTGAGCAACTTTACTTTAGCTGATAAAACCGGCACCACCATCTATGAGATTGTCTCGCGCACTTTTGCCAATCCGGTGAATGTCCTTCTCTACGTCCTGGCGATGGCGGTTGCCGCCATCCACGTCAGCCACGGTTTCTGGAGCGCTTTTCAGACCCTTGGTGCCAACCATCCGAAATACATGCCGTTTATCCGGCGGGCCGGCATCGTCTTTAGCCTGGTCATCGGTCTGGGATTCGGCCTGCTTCCGATTTACCTGTTGTCCATTGCCTGAAGGAGGTAACGCATGCAGCTTGATGCCAAAATTCCCGCTGGGCCCCTGGCTCAAAAATGGGATCGGCACCGCTTTGAATTAAAATTGGTCAACCCGGCCAACAAACGCAAATTCGACATTATCGTCGTCGGGACCGGTTTGGCCGGCGGCGCTGCTTCGGCCTCGCTGGCGGAGCTGGGCTATAATGTCAAAACCTTCTGCATTCAGGACTCGCCGCGCCGCGCCCACAGCATTGCCGCCCAGGGCGGCATCAACGCCGCCAAGAACTACACCAACGAAGGCGACAGCATCTGGCGGCTCTTTTACGATACGGTGAAAGGCGGCGACTTCAGGGCGCGCGAGGCCAACGTCTACCGCCTGGCCCAGATCAGCAACAATATCATCGATCAGTGCGTCGCCCAGGGGGTGCCGTTCGCCCGTGATTACGGTGGCTTGCTGGCCAACCGCAGTTTCGGCGGCGCCCAGGTGTCGAGAACCTTTTACGCCCGCGGGCAGACAGGGCAGCAGCTGCTGCTGGGCGCCTACAGCGCTTTGATGCGCCAGGTCGGCTTGGGGAAAGTGCAGATGTTTTCACGGCGCGAGATGCTCGACCTGGTGGTTGCCAACGGACAGGCCCGGGGCATCGTGGTGCGGAACCTGATTACCGGCCAGATCGAGACGCACGCGGCCCACGCCGTGGTGTTGTGCACCGGCGGTTACAGCAATGTCTTTTTCCTTTCGACCAATGCCATGGCCTCCAACGTCTCGGCCTCTTTCAAAGCTTACAAGAGGGGAGCCTATTTCGCCAATCCGTGTTTCACGCAGATCCATCCAACCTGTATCCCTGTCCACGGCACCTATCAGTCCAAACTGACCCTCATGAGCGAGAGTCTCAGAAACGACGGGCGGGTATGGGTGCCCAAAAAACCCGGCGACAACCGG
>JAQAZR010000222.1:0-3087 GCA_032127235.1 Deltaproteobacteria bacterium | reverse complement strand
ATGTGGGATCTGAACGAAGCGGTCCGAACGGCGGTCGCCTTCGTCGAGCGGCCTGGCGACGAGATCACCTGGTCCAACACCCTTTTGATCGTCACCGCCGACCACGGCAACAGCGGCATGCGGCTCGGTGAGCCGCTCGGCGCCGGAGATCTCCCGCTACAGGTCAAGAGCGTGATCTCACCGTGCCTTTCGGGTTACTGCGACACATATGTCTATCCGGAAGGCAACGTCACCTACGCCTCCGGCAGCCACACCAACGAGCTGGTCCGGCTCTACGCCGTCGGCAGCGGCCTGAGCCTGTTCGAGCCGTACCAGGGCGCCTGGTATCCCGGCACGCGGATCATCGACAACACCCACATTTTCCACGTCATGGCTGCGGCGGTCGGGCTGTCGCATCCCTCCGGCCTTGTGACCGTCGAATTGGCAACGGTTGATCCGAAATAGCAATTCCGAAACCGCCGCTCATTAACGCGCGCGTCTAAAATCCTGCCTCTGCCATGATCGGGGACGGGCAGGGCAATGTGCAGCTCCGGATCGGCACCCTGCCGTCGCACTCAAGGGTTTGGGCACTTCGGGATTAATTTAAACAATAACTTTAACAAATATGTTGCGACGAACGGGGATTTAAAATGCTGGCCAATTAAGGATTATTCCAGCACCTTGCGGAGGTTTATAAAGTTGCTGCGGTCAAAACCAAGGGTCTTGAAGAAGGAGAGCAGATCGGTCGAGTCCCATCGCACGGAGGTGTACACGTTGCGGATCCCTTCGGCCCGGTAGAATTTGAAAACCTCCCGCGACAGCTGCGCTCCGATACCCTGCCCCATGTATTTGGGGTTCACCCCGAGTGTGGCGATCCAGGCGCTTTTCTCTATTCCGAAACCGAGGGTCATGATGTAGCTGATCATGAAGCCGGCTACCGCGCCGTCGAGTTCGGCCACAAAACAGGCGTCTCTGGTTCTCAGGGCATGATCCTCGACCAGGTTCTTAAAATCGGTCCGAGCCGGCTTTTGGGTGATGGCACTGTAGATGCGGCCGATTTCATCGGCATCAGCGGGCTTCAACCTCCTGATGATCACATTTTCCACGGACGGATTTCCTCACCACGGTTAATGGGTTGACGGTTGTATCGGTGATGCCGCTTACCGATACCTCAGTCGATTCGAATGATTTTCACTTGATGACCGACCCAGTTCGGCGGCAGGTAGACCCGGCCGCTGTTCCCGCTCGACTTGACGCTCTTTTCGATCATTTCCTCGCCGTAAATTTCGAATTTAACACGCTTGTCGGGTTGTTCCGCCGAGGGGCCTTTGTTTTCGGAAGTTTCGGGAGTTTTTTCGTTGGTCGCCATAGAGTCCCTCAACGTAAAAAAAGAAAATCTTTTTGTTTTAAGGCAACGGTGGCATCAACCAGGGTCGCTTTCTAAATCGTCAACTTGGATGTGGCGGTGTCTATTTCAATTTTAAAAAGGATCACCTTGTCAATAGGGGCAACCGCCGGACAACAGAAGCTGACCACCGCGGCGGCGCCGGCCGGAACAGGGGTGTCTCTGGCAAGTATGGTTGATCATTCCATGGTGGCCGAACAAATAAAAGGCGCGCTGCGGGGCCGCCTGCTCGAATGGAGGGCAATGACCGCCGCCGCAAGCCCTTTGGACTCTTTCGCAAGAGTTACGGCGCCATTCGGGTCATTTTTCGGTTTTACGGACGCCAAGTGGACAGCAAAACAGTACAGATTGCAGCCCCTATGGAAGCTACAATAAAGCTACATTTTGGGTTAGTCAAGGAAAAATGACCGCTTGCACCCTAACGATCGTTAGCGATCGAAGATCGTGTCAATCCGCTCCAGGTCGTTGACCACCCGCCACTGGCCCTTGCCGCCCTCGACCTTGGATCGCCACTGCTCGACACGGTCGAGATAGTTCCCGGGGTCGCGAATGTCCTGCCGAAGTTTGGTCACATTCAATGCAATCACGTTGAAATCGGAAAGCTGAAACGGGACATCACGCACGTGACCCTTGGCGAGTTCCTCCTTCAGATCCGAAAAAATGAGGATGTATTTTTGCCCCGCGCCCGCTTCGTTCAGGTACTCGATGGCCTGCAGGATGCCGCCGGAGATATCGGTGTAGGAACTGCTTTTCACTTTGGCCACGAAGTCGGCCACTGTTTTTTGGAAGGCTCTTTTCTGGTTGTTGGCTAGCGACGGCCGCTGGTCAAACGTCATTTTGGCCACGATGTCTTTTTCACTGAAACTACCGGTGTCGATGCAGGCCACTGCCAGAGTGTCTTTTGGCTGCAGAGTCCCCAGAAGATAATTGACGATCGACTGCGCTTTTTTCAGCTCGAGGGCATAGGTGCCGGAGGTGTCAAGAAGCATGTAGACCCCCGTGGTCCGGTTCTGAGCGTCGGTACAGCCGCCTACCGCCAATCCGATCAGCAGTACGAGGATTAAGAAGCGCTTCATTCCGTGCTCTCCAGAATTTCAAATCGGTCTTCGTGTTTTTCGATGTCTTTGGCCGTTTTTCCGTGTTGCCGGGCCTTTGAGATCTGTTCGAATGCCTGCCGTATTTTGAACGGTCTCTCGGTGACGACGCCTTCGAGCCAGAGGGGCGGGAAAATGATCAGGTCGTAGAGAGCGGCGACCAATTTGCCGGTATAGTAAACGATATTGCCCGAAAGCCGCAGGAGAAAGGCGATGATCCGGAGCAGGCCCGCGGCCATGGCCCCCAGAACGGTGCGCGCCGAGGAGATAAACGATTCCAGGGGGATGGCCACGAAGGTCAGGGCAAAAGGCAGGATGAACCCCATGACCATCTGACCGATGGTCGGTATCTTGCTGCCCGTCTGAACCGTCTGTTCCACTCCGGCCAGGGTTTGACGGAGGGCTTCCATATCGGAGGCGATGCGGTCCCGCATGAAGGCCAGCGCCGACTCCACGCCGGCCAAAACGGTCAGCAGCGCCAGGGTAATCCAGATCATGCGCATGCGCATCTTGTCGTCCATGGAGCCGATGACCGGAAACAGCCGCGTGATGCGCAGCGACTCCATCAGGAAGAGCCCCATGCTGATTTCGATCAGAATGATCACCAGC
>JAQAZR010000221.1:0-11352 GCA_032127235.1 Deltaproteobacteria bacterium | reverse complement strand
GTCACGGAAAGCTACCCGGAAATCCCGTTTATCGTCATCACCGCTTACAGCACGCCGGAAATGGAAAGACTTGCCCGGGAAAGTGGCGCCGCTGAATACCTCTCCAAACCGGTCATGCCGGAGAATCTGGCCCAAAAGATCCTGACCATTTTAAGCCGTGAATCCGACGGTGGGACTCTCCACAGCGTTTCATCAGGCATTTTTCTGCAGTTGATAGAAATGGAGCAGAAGACTTGCACCATCCGCCTTGAAGACATATCGTCAGGGCAAAAAGGGGTCTTGTTCTTTCGTGACGGCGAGTTGCTCGATGCGCGCGTTTGCCGCCTGCAAGGCAAAACGGCCGCACAACGGATATTTTCATGGGACAAGGTCACCATATCGATCCAAAACGACTGCCCATCGATCGAAAACAAAATCCAGAGCGAACTTCAAACGCTGATCCTCGAGGCTGCCCGTTTAAAGGACGAAGCCGCTTCGCCGGACGGCGGCCTCGGTGAGGCCGAAGAGCCGATCGGGGCAACGGATGCTGAAGAGGTTACCTCATACGATCCAATCAGCCGGATCAGGCACGCGATTGAAAAACGGATCGGTCAAGCAGGCGGTGTCGAAGACATTTTTCAGGATACTTCGTGGGACGGTTTCATCCACCGGCTATCGGCTTTGGGAGAACTTTTTCGAAGCGGACCGATGAAGCTCTGTTTTGTCGACAAGGGCGAATCGTCAGACCACATCATCATCCCCGGTCAAAAGACAACCGTCATTTCCGTGAGTCCGAAATCGCCGCGCGACAAAATTATGAAAGCGCTGAATCCTTGAAACTTTGTCCGCACCGGGGTGCGACACCATTGACCAAAGGAGCATGAAAAAGTGAAGGACGTATTCAGGGATATCGTCGGCATGGACGGCGTCAAGGGCGCCATGCTCTTGTCTTTTGACGGAGCGATTCTCTTCGAGGACTACCGGGAGTCGAGCGCCACATCCCTCGGTCCCAGCGAGCGGGAAGGACTCTTGGCAGCACTCGACGGAGTGCAGGAAACCGATGCGGTCTATCAGGACGGTCGCATCTACATTCGTCGGAGCGACATTGGTTTTCTTCTCGTCAACATGTCTGCGGCGGCCTCGGTGGCCATGTTGCGGCTCAATTGCGATATTCTGCTTCCGACTCTGAAGCCGACAGCGGAACCCAAAGGAATGAAGCGGTTTTTTCGTAAATGATCATCGTCATCTTCTATCGGCTCTGCATCGACCGATTTAACTTTAAGATCCGGAGTGAAAAAATATGACAGCAGGCCACGCAAAGGCTCATCCTGAAGTCGACGTGCGGATAAACGAGGCGGAAGTCTGCCGCTCCATGGGACTCTACGATGAATCCCTCACCATCTATGAGCAGATTCTCGCAGGCCTACCGGAAAGCGACGGTGAACTCGTCGAAACCGTCAAGACTAAGATCGCCGACATCCGCAGCGAGATTGCAGCCCGGGAGCAGACCGAGGTAAAACGGGTCTCCGCCAAGGACATCAGTATGCTCAAGAAAACCCTCTCGAGCCAGGATGCCGGTCAGGACGGCCCTAGCGGGCAGACGCTGCTGGACAGTGCCGCCAGTTTCAAGGAGCTGGGACTTTTCAGCGAGGCCATCAACGAGTATGAGAAGCTGATCGTTCAGGGCCACACGCCGGAAAGCATTTCGGCCGATTTTGCCGATTGTCTTCTTAAACTGCATTCACCGGACAAGGTGATCGAATACATCACGAAACTGGTCGGCGATCAGCGCCTGGTAAAGGAATACAGGGCGACGGTTCTGTATCTTTTCGGCCAGGAAATGGAAAAACGGGATAATAAAGATCCGGCCTTAGATCTTTATAAGAGTGCGCTCAAGGCCAATCCGGCCGATACCGAAATCCAGAAGCGTCTGGAGGGACTGACGGCCAGCCTGGCTTCCAAGTCGAAATACGACTTGCTGCTGAGGCAGAACCTGGTCACGACCGATCAGCTGCAGAAGGCCTTTGCCCTATCCAAGAAAATGAACAAAAGCGTCGAATTCGTTCTGATCGGTCAATACGGCCTCCGTAAATCCGACATCGGAAAGTCTTTTTCAGCTTACTACGGCTGTCCTTTCCGTGAATACGACCCCAATGTAACGACCCCGCACGAACTGCTGAGCAATCTGAAAGAAGCCTTCCTCCTCAACGAGGGATGGGTGCCGTTGAACTGGGACAAGGATTTCGTCGAGGTGCTGGTCGACGATCCGCGCAACCTGAACAAAACCGATAATATAAAGACACTCCTTAACACACCGAAAATCAATTTTTCGGTTGCGACCAAGGAGGACATCGAGGAGTTCGTCAAGCGTTTCTTTGACAAAGACCATACGCTGGATGACGACACCGGAGAGGAAAACCTCGACAATTTCGATATCATACCGGATGTCTCCTTCGAGGAAGAGGAAGATGACGAGCCGATCGACGAGGCTGACGAAAGCTCGAGCAAAGTGGTCAAACTGGTCGACCAGTTCATCATTGCGGCCTATCGCAAGAATGCATCCGACATTCACATCGAACCTTCGCCGACCAGCAAGGCGACGACGATCCGCTTCCGGATGGACGGTGTCTGTCAGGAGTACTTGAAAGTTCCGAATTCCATGGCGCGCGGCATTTTGTCCCGCATCAAGATCATGTCGCAACTGGATATCGCCGAGCGGCGGCTGCCCCAGGACGGTAAAATAAAATTCAAGCGCAAGGGTATTCCGTCCTTTGAGCTCCGTGTGGCGACTCTGCCGACCACGGGCGGATTCGAGGATGCGGTCTTGCGCATCCTGGCCAAGGCCGGTGCGATGAAGCTGGAAGACATGGGGTTAACCGAGAGAAACTTCAATGTCCTGCAGACGATCATCAAGCGGCCCTACGGGTTGGTCCTGTGTGTGGGACCCACCGGTTCCGGTAAAACAACGACCCTGCACGCCGCGCTTGGCTCCATCAACGAGCCGGGTGTCAAAATCTGGACGGCCGAGGATCCGGTCGAAATCACCCAGGCGGGTCTGCGGCAGGTTGAGGCCAAACCGCGCATCGGTCTTGATTTTGCAAAGATCATGCGGGCATTTCTGCGAGCCGACCCGGATATCATCATGATCGGTGAAATGCGCGACAAGGAGACCGCCTCGATCGGCGTGGAGGCGTCTCTCACTGGCCACCTCGTTTTTTCGACGCTCCACACCAACAGTGCACCGGAAACGATCACACGCTTGCTGGACATGGGACTCAACCCCCTCAATTTCTCCGACGCCTTTCTGGGTGTTTTGGCGCAGCGTCTGGTTCGAAAGCTTTGCAGTGGTTGTGCTAAAGAATATAACCCGGCCAGGGAAGAGTTCGAGGAAATCGTCTCCGATTACGGCAAGAAGTCATTCGAAAAGACCGGAATTCAGTTCGACTCGGATTTAACCCTCAAAGGTCCGGGTAGCTGTGACGTGTGTTCAGGAACCGGTTACAGGGGCCGCATGGGAATTCACGAGCTGATGGAGGGCACAGCCGCCATCAAGCGGATGATCAAGAAACAGGCCTCTACCGAAGAACTCTTCGAACAAGCCTCCAAAGAAAACATGACCACCCTGAAACAGGACGGCATCCTGAAGGTGTTTAAAGGGATAACCGATACGCGGGAGGTCCGGCGCGTCTGCATCAACTAGTGTTTCTTCTTGATTGAGCGACGCGAGGTCGAAACGGTGGCACGACGGTACAACTGCATGGTGATCGGTACAGAAGAGTGGAAGGAGGTCATTCGAACCGGTGCCGGACAGTTGGGCGTCGCCTTGTCTCGATCCGCAGTCGATCAATTCGCCGTGCATGCTCGTGAGCTGCTGCTCTGGAACAGCAAGATCAATCTGACAGCCATTACCGAGCCGCTGGCTGTCGCCGTCAAACATTACATCGACGCCGTTGCTCCCGCCGATCTGATCCCTCCGCAAGCCAGACTTCTCGACATCGGTTCCGGTGGCGGCTTCCCGGGTATACCGCTGAAGATTATGAAGCCGGCGTTGAGTCTGACAGTAATAGACGCTGCGCGGAAAAAGGTCAGTTTTCTCAACCAGGCCGGACGGATCCTGCACCTCAAAGACTATCGCGTCCATCACATGCGGATAGACAAAATGCGGAACGCTGAGGATATACTGCGGTCGCGCCAAACGATTGATCCTGCAAGACCGCCGCGGTCCGGGGGTTTGCCCTACGCCAATGACGTTGGCACCTTCGATGTGGTCATCAGCCGGGCACTGGCCCCCCTTGATGAGTATCTTATGTTGGCGCTTCCTTTCACCGCGGAAAAAGGCCTCATTTTGGCGTTGAAGGGCCGAATTTCCGAAACCGAACTGGCAACCGCCAGGCGTTTGCTGACCGCCATCCGGTCGGCTTGGCCGACAAAATCGCGAGAGCCTGAGCTGACCGTCAGGCGGTACCGGTTGCCGGTATTTGATAGTGAGAGGAGCATCGTGGCAGTAAACTTTAGGTGAGTCGCAGCAGCGTTTTTTTAAATTTAACCTTTTTTAGAGCCGGCCAGTTCGATAAATCGGGCATCAAGCGCTTCTCCGCGTGCCGTGAGGATGGCGACGGTGGGGGGGCTGTTATGGCGCGGTTCTATCGCGCTTCCGGGGTTCAAGAAGACAACGTTGTTTTTCTCCTCAAGTGACGCGCGATGGGTATGACCGCTGATGACGACCCGGATGCCTGCCGCTTGTGGTTCCAGATCGAGTTGCTGTATATCGTGAAGAACATAGAGCGTCACAAGGTCTAAAGCGACAAGTGCGGTCGACGGCAGGTCATCGGCCCATGGGCCGCGGTCTGTATTTCCCCGCACCGCTTTGACCGGCGCAATTGTCGCGAGTACATCGAGAATTTTCGGTTTGCCGATATCACCGGCATGGATAATCAAATCGGTGCCGGCAAAAGCGTCGATTACCCTGGCATCGAGATATCCATGGGTGTCGGATATGACGCCGATACGAACAAGACGTTCCCGCAGAGGTTCGCTGGTCATGTTTTGTCATTCCTCTTTTCTGTATCTTACCGCCTGAATATGAAGCAAATTCAAATTTTTCACAACGAGTGGAAAGATTTGTATATAACCATATGAAATAACAGAATAATAGCGGTTATTATTTCTTGACTTTTTAATGTTTATACGGTAAAATATATAGACAATTCGCGGTTTGTCAAAGACAAATAAGACCAGCGGCGGAATGCCTGAAAAGCTCCCGACCCAGTGCCATGATCGGCATTACATATACAACCGATTTATTATAACGAGCGAGAGAACACCATGGACAGATTTCAGCCCACCATCGGACCGAAACCGGCTGCCGATGCGATGACATTGACTCATCCCCCATCGATGACTGCGGTGTCGAACACGGTGACTGCCGATTACGGAATACTGTCGAAACTCATCGAGAAACAGGTGAACAGGGCCAACGGCCACCATGTCAAAGACTTTCAATGGCAGTTGAATCAATTCGTTTTCGATTTGAGAAAGCAGTTCGACCGGGTGCTTGAAGAAAATCAACGTTTGCTGAAAACACTCGAAGAGCTGCAGTCCGGCCAGGATTATCTTCTGCAGCAGCTGGAGTTGCATCACAAACGCGAAGAGTTGGCCATGCTGAGGGAGCAACAAGACGGCAAGCGGATCAGGGAACTCGAGAACAGGCTGTCATTTCTGCTTTTTGAGCCAATACAAAACCAACGAATCGCCATCGACGCGCCGGAACTTAGACGGTTCGCCATCCATCAACCGGAACTATTAGAGAAGACTGAAGAACCGCAGGAAGTTCAGGGCTTGGCCTTGACGCCATCCGAAGACGACCAAATAGCCGAAACTTCTCCGGGTGATGCCGGCAGTGATGTCGCAGACCCATTTTCTGAAAGCGAAAATCCCCGTGCAGTTCCACTACCGAGCACGGTCGAGAATGACGGCTCTTCCACTGATGAATGCGAAACCGCGGGAGAGGTCCCACCACTGGAGGCCCGGTGTGCTGATCTGGTCGCGGATGCACTCGCCGAGGACGTGTTGCCCAGCCAATTGGACGAAGAACCTGTGAACCAGCCACCGGGAGCAGGTGCCGCTGTCGATGAGGAGTCTGACATCATCGATTTGTTGGAAGAAGTGATTGACACGCAGCAAGAAGAAGACGATTTGGTTTCCGATACGGCTGTTAGTGAGGATTCGATACTTGACGTGAGGGCGCCCGAATATATGAGTATGGTGGACGAACCTGTTGAAAGTTCTTCTTTAAACACCAACTTCATTTTGCAGGATTCGAGCGAGGTGATGTTGGCAGCCGGGGAAACAGATCCTGAAGCGAATGAAACAAAGGAGGAACTTGTCCCGATCATTACGCTTCAGGATGAAATTCCTGCCGCTGGATCGTTTGACGTCAGCCCGTCTATCGAAGGGGTCGAACACGACAGTGACCAAGTCATAATAGAAGTGTCGAGCGATCCATTCGGCGTGTCCCCCCTGGCCGGTGATAACGACTTCATTTCGCAAGGTTTTCCGGTATCCCCCGGAATTGAAGAGTGCCTTGAGACGGTCGCGGAAGCCGACACCAATTCTGTCGACATCATCGAGCTCAAAGAAGATGCTATTGTCGGACAGCCGGAAAATATAGCAGCAAAAACGGTAACCAATTTACCGCATGAACCCATGACAGCGCCGGTCGAAGAGGACGTTGTCGATGCCGCCGGTGAGCCGTTTGTCTCAAAAGATGCGGGTCTCTTATCGAAAGAACGGCAGAGGGAGCCAACTGACGTCAAGGTGCATTTTGAACGCGGCAAGCTGGCCTGTCAAAGCAAAGACTATGCGAAAGCGGTCGATTCATTTAACCGGTATCTTGAGCTATCGCCGAATGATCCGCGAGGACCCTATAACCTGGCAATTCTACACTATCGGTTGAAAGAATACACCCGGGCGGAGGCTAATGCCCGTAAGGCATTGGATCTCGGTTACACGGCCGCTGATCGAATTATGGCAAAAATAAAAACCAAAACCGGGCTTAAAGCCGAATCAGACCTCGCAGTTGAAAAAAGCGTTTCTGATGCCTGGCTGGAAACCGAAACATTACACGATTTATCCTTGACGAAACCAGCGGCCGTAGCGGAAGAAAAAGGAAAGGCGGCGGCACACCCCGACGCCGGGAAATCTCCCGATACCATTCTTCCGATAACGCACGCAGCGGTGCTGGGGGATAACCTTTTTGAACCGGCGACCGTTGACCCGTCTCGAGGCGCTATCGATCCGCTGTTAAGCGACGAAACCGCTTCTATCGAGACGGCGGGTGTGACGGCATGGCAGAAACCTTTTCCGACGGTTCCGGATGAACGACCGGGCGACCCGACTGCAGCAAAACAGTTTTTTGCTGACGGCATGGCCGCCTATCAAAAAAAGGATTACCGCCCGGCGGTCGAGCATTTTAGAGGCTTTGTGGCGTTGATGCCGGATGAACCGAAAGGGCACTACAATCTGGCAATTTTGCACTACCGACTCAAGGAATACGAGACGGCCCTCGATTGTGCCAGACGTGCTCAGGATTTAGGCGGCGGGTCTGCGCAGAAAATCATCCAAAAAATCGAATCAAAAATCGCACGGCAACGGTCTTCGGACGAGAAGAGTGCCGTCGCTGATGCGACACAGGAACTTTTCGAAGATCGGATGAATTTTCCCGCGACCGAAATCGATGATTCGACCGGCACCGAGGATACCGCGTCGATCTGGGACGCCGACGAGCTGGGAGAAGAAATAAACCACTCTCTTTTTTCTGCCGCGACAGAAGAAAACCAAAACAGCAAGAAGGACGATTTGATTGTGT
This sequence comes from Deltaproteobacteria bacterium, assembly GCA_032127235.1. Lineage (GTDB taxonomy): Bacteria > Desulfobacterota > Desulfobacteria > Desulfobacterales > SG8-13 > JARFQH01. Next base: position 3,506 of record JAQAZR010000221.1, on the reverse strand, counting down.
TCGACTCAGCGGCGCTGGATGACAAGAACTTTGCCGAAGATGAGACGGCCGGCTCTTCCGCCACAGTGCCCGATGAAAGCGATCCGGAGCAGTTTTTTCAGAACGAACGGCTTAAAAATATTTTTAAACTCGGACAAATAGCCGTTGGAAACAAGGAATACTTGAAAGCGATCCAACATTTTACAAAAGTAACGCATCTTGCGCCCCAGGATCCCAGAGGATATTACCACCTGGCCGAGGTGTCATTCCAGCTGCGGTTTTATGAAACCGCGCGGCAACATGCTAATCGGGCCATCGAACTCGGTTCGACTGCTGCAAAAAACATTCTGAGCCATATCAGCGCTCTGCAAGTGCCGGCCTGATCCTTAGGGCTCACTCAAAAATAACGTCACGTTCTGGACGCCGATGCATCCCGTCCGTCCACGTTGCGAAAACTCGGAATATCCAGATATTCCTGCGTTTTCGCGCCTTGCCAGCCGGGCGCCTCAACGACCAAAATTGCGACCTTATTTATTCGTGAACCCTTAGGTCCTTATCATCGACCATCCGGAGGCAGCCGGCAGGATTGTTGGCTGCCTTTTTTCCGTCCGGCCCGGATTTTCTTCCCCCGGTTTTCCTCTTTTCCGATTGAACATTTCAGATTGATGCCTTATATTCAAGACCATCGAAAAAGCCAGATTTGCAATCTAAAAATCCAATTTGAACCTTCCGGCACCTCACGGAAGGGCACCCGGTAAATACCATACCAGAAGGAGAGCTGAGCGATGAAAATTTTAGTTGGCTATGATGGCACGGGCGCCGGTAAAGATGCGATGAATACCGCAAGAAAATATGCCGCGGCTCTCGAGGCGGAGGTGGACATCGTCACCTCAATGGTGAAGGGAACGGAAGGCGAACAGGAAGAAATACTGCAGGCTGAGCGCGGACTGGAATATGCCAAATCACTTTTTACGGCAGAAAATATTGCCTGCGAAACCCATCTTCTGATCCGAGGACTTGCTCCGGGTGAAGATCTGGTTCGTTTTGCAAAGGAAAACGGTGTCGATCTGATGGTCGTGGGAGTCAAGAGGCGCTCCAAGGTCGGTAAGTTACTGATGGGCTCGACAGCCCAATTCGTTATTATCAAGGCGCCCTGTCCGGTCCTCTCGATCAAATGACGTGACGATTTCTCAACCGACCGGATGGGATGTGACTGAATTGAGGAGGTCCATTACTGAGGTGCGTCAATAGCCGTCAGTGACGGCCGACGGCGCGCCCTTTACGCAAGCGGATTTCGAGCCTTTCGACCGCCAGGGAGCAGCTGAGGGTCAAAAGGAGATATAAACCGGTTATGGTGATCCAGATTTCAAAAGTGAAGTAGGTAGTGGCCATCAGCTCCATACCCTGAAAGGTCAGTTCCTGAATAGAGATGACCGAAACGATGGCCGAGTCTTTGATCGTCGAAATGAATTGGCCCGCCAGGGGCGGCAAAATACGCTGCACGGCCTGAGGTAGAATGATGTGACGCATTTGTTGTGATCTGGTGAAACCAAGGGCAGCGGCCGCTTCCCACTGTCCTGCTTCGATCGACTGAATGCCGGATCGCACGATTTCGGTAATATAAGCGCCTTCGAAAAGGGCAAGGGTCACCAGGGCCGACAGAAATGGCACCAAGAGGGCCGGAGGCGCGAAGAGGACCTTCAAGAGACTGCGACCGGATCCTGATATGCCGGATACAAGCCTTTCGGTGCCGAGCGCCGGCAGAATTTGATCACCGATGAAAAAATAAAAAATGAACACGAGGACCAGCGGCGGAAGATTGCGCACGATCTCGACATAGGTACCGCCGATCAGCCGGTTGAAAAGACCGGAACTGACACGAAGAAGTCCCATGACCGTTCCGATAATTGTTGCCAGTGCCGTTGCCCAGATGCTCAGGCGAATGGTGGTCAGAAGCCCGAGAACAAGCACGTTCGGCTTCCAACTCCCCGCAACGGTGTCGTATCGAAAAAGGTACTGAGGAATAGCGCTCCAGTGCCATCTATAGTGCAGTCCGGCTTGAATCCGGTAGACAAGATAGAGGCCGGCGGCTGTCACGATAAGGAGCACGGTGGCATCGAGCACCGTTATCTTGATTTTTTTTTCGAACAAATTACCCACACTCCGGCAAGCCCTTGTAACTTAGGGCGGCGAGTTACTTCAACTGTTTTTCCCACTCTTTCGTGTTGAACCAGTATTGTTTCCGTTCTTTCAGCCAGCCTTCCGCTTCGACCACACGGATCCAATTGTTGAAGTAATTCAGCGTGTCGACATCGCCTTTGCGAACGGCAAATCCGATCGGTTCCTTCGTAAACGTTTCCTGCAGCGGCAAAAAGAGGACTTCCGGGTTTTCCAGAGCCAGATAAGTCGGCAGCGGTGCGGAGGCGACCATGGCATGAACCCTGCCACTCCGAAGTTCCTGGATGACTTGTGACTCGTCGTCGAAAAGTTGAAGCCTGGCCTGCGGCATGTATTTCCTGACGGCCATCTCGGCGGTAGAGCCGAGGCGGGCGGCGATCTTGACTTCGGGGCGGTTGAATTCCTCTAAACGCTTGAAGCCGGCGGCCAGCTGCTTGTGCGCGACGATCGACATTCCGCTGTAGTCATAAGGGATGGTGAAGTTCACTTTGAGGTTGCGTTGCGGCAAGATACCCATCCCTCCGATGATGACGTCGAACTTGCCTGTCAGCAATGCCGGAATGATCCCGGCCCACTTGGTCGGCACGAATTCGATTTCAACTCCGGTGTCTTGCGCCAGACGATTGGCGACATCAATCTCAAAGCCGATGAGCTTGCCGGTCTTATCCTTCATGGCCCACGGGACAAAGGTCGAAATTCCCACCCGCAGCACACCTCGCTTTAGCGCATTTTCGATCGTGCTCTCCCCGGTCAGTTCCTGCTGGATTTTTCCGGCCGCTGCAGCACCGGCAAGACCCATTGACATCACCAGCACCGTCACCAAGATCAGTATTTCCTGTCTGCGCTTCATTGAAACTCTCCTTTCGAACAGTTGACACGATTTTGTGCCGATAAGATACCATGCCTGCTGCCGCGCGGCCCCATCAACCAATTACCGCAATCGATTTCACTCCACAACTCTGAGGCGTTTTTCGAGAGTGTAAACGGTGAGCGAAAGGCTCATTGTCATAACAAGGTAGATGGCGGCAATCGTGAACCAGAGCTCGAACACGAGATATGTTTGGGCGATGATGATCTGACCCTGCATGGTCAAATCATAGATCGCGATCGTACTGACCAGGGCCGAATCCTTGATGAGCGAGACGGCTTGACTGGTGAGGGGTGGCAGCATTCTGCGGACTGCTTGGGGCAGAACGACAAATCGGTATGTGTGCCACCTGCTCAGGCCGATGCTGAAAGCTGCTTCCCACTGGTGCCGGGAAATGGACACAATCCCGGCGCGGAAAATTTCCGAAGCGTAGGCCCCTTCGAACAGGCTCAAGGCCAGCACGGCCGAGGTGAACGCATTG
>JAQAZR010000220.1:0-11405 GCA_032127235.1 Deltaproteobacteria bacterium | reverse complement strand
GACACCGTTTTACCTTCCAAAGCAAAATGGTCTTCGGCGACGGTAAAGTCAACCGTGGTGTTACTGCCGGCCATGGCCCGTTCGATATCATCGCGACTCAATGGGCCCAGACCGCTTTCATTGACAACCGCCTGGCCGAGTTCGGAGAGGCCCGGCAGGTTATGCGGTTCACCGGACCGGCCGGTGCCGAAGGCGATGTTGACCAAGACCTCATTTTTCTTGAAATCGGTCTTTTTGAGATTCAGGCGCACCCCATTGGCGAAATCGATCTGGGTGATCCCGAGATCCGGTTGGGATATCCTGTTGACAATGCGACTCTTGGATGACGGGTCAGGCAGGTAAGGAAAGCGGACGGGTTTCGCCTCCCCCTTGGGGGCGACCGCCGTCAACCGGCTGCGGTCAAAAGCGGCCAGTAACTGGCGTTCGGGAGGGGTTTCGCCGGTGGCCAGGTCCGCATTCCCGGTGACCATGACGAGCCTGTGAGCAGGCGACCAGCCGCCCCGAAAGGCTGTGTTTACCCGGTCGAGCGTGAGGGCCTCAACCAACGGGCCCACGAGCGCTTTTCTCTGCTGCGGCGATTGAAAAACCCGGTCTCGATTCAACGAAGAAAGGATCTGCATTGCCAGTTGGCGACTGTCGCGGGTGTTGGATGTTTTCACCGCGTCGTCATACTCGGCCAGCACGCTTTTTTTGACGCGCTCCAGTTCAGTCCGGGTGAAGCCGTAGTCAATGGCGCTCCTGAGGGTCTGCTCGATTAAATTCAGCATTTTATCCCAGTCTTCGGGGTTGCCTTCGGCACTGATCATCGCCGTTTTCAATTGACGCAGAAACGTTCCCGAGCCGGAGGACACATCCGTAAACGGCGTATCGGGTTTCTTGACCAGAGCATCCAGACGATGCTGGAGCATTCGATCGGCGACCTCTTCCAGGAGCAGTTGCTCCTGAAGGGCGGTGGAATCCGGACGGTGAGGAACCTTTTCGACAACTTCCAGAGATACCGTGGTGTTGCCCGCTTCCTTTTCGAAATGGTAGAAGGGCTTGATGCCCGCATGGTTGACGGCGCCGAATTCCGGTTTTTCCCGTTGCGGCGTGCGGGCGGAAAAGCCGCTGAATCGATCTTTTATGAGCCGCTCGGCCAACCGGGCATCGAAATCACCGGCCATCACCAGGAGCATGTTATCCGGCCTGTACCAGGTATCGTAGAAGTCTTTGAGAAGTTTGCGGTCTGCGTTCAGGATGACTTCCGCGCTTCCGATGGGAAGCCTCTGCGACAACCTTGCTTCCGGAGCTTCGAAACCGAGGCCGGCCACATAAGTGCGATAGGATGCGGAGTCCCGACTGCGCATCTCCGCCAGGATGACCTTTCGCTCGCGGTCGATCTCGGACGGCAACAAAGAAGCCCCGTCGGCATAGTCCCTCATGACCAGAAGCCCCTCGCTGAGATTTTTCTCGTTCCCCTCAGGCAGAAGAACCAGATAGACCGTTTCATCGAAGCCGGTGTATGCGTTTGCATCGGCACCGAACTGCATGCCGATGCTTTGGAAATACTTCACCAGCTCCCCGGGTGCAAAATGGGTTGATCCGTTAAAAAGCATGTGTTCCAGAAAGTGGGCCACACCCTTCTGATCGTCGTTTTCGTTCAAGCTGCCGCTCATGACTTTCAGGTTGATGCTGACTCTGTCCTTGGGCGTACGATTTTCCATGAGGGCATACCTGAAGCCATTGGGGAGTTCCCCGAACACGACCGCAGGGTCCGGCGCAAGGTCACTTTTTTCGTGGGGCCAAGAAGGCGCCGGCGGCTTTTGGAAGGATTGATGTGTTTCAGCGGCATTGACCGGGGCCGTCAACAGATGGCCGAGACCGCCGTTGAGGCTGCGGCTGTCAAGACCCGCACCCGTGCTTGAAACGAGAATTAGGACAAAGACCCACAAGAGAGTCGATCTCAAGAGCCGTTGAAAACCGTTATGAATAGACTTCATGGTGAATTCCCTTCTTTAAATTTAAACTCTGTGCGGTTTGTCGGAGCGAAGCACACATCCCGCAAGTGGAACAGGGGCGGATAAAAGCTTCTCGTAATTAAGATCATCTCCCAAAGAATTGGTCGATGGATAGGGGCCAAGATTTCGAGGGTTCAAGGTTTCGAGTGAAAAACGAACCATCAAACGGTAAGCGATGTATGCCGACCCCACGCCTTTGGGCCGTCCCCGTTGGAAGTGCGTTTTGAAGGATTACCGAATATGCGGGTTGGGCAGGTTGCCCTCCGCCTGGACCCCGCGAAGCGCCCATTACCGTCACTTGAACCCTTTTCTTCAACTCAATGGGAGAAGACCCATAGATTATAATACCGCAATCTTTCCGTAGCCTTTCTGCCGGATTACACGGTTGTAATGTTCGTGCAAGGCACATGAAAGGTTGGGGCATTAATGTATCACCAATCGAAAACGAACCGGACAACACAACAAACCGTCGACGGTAGGGATCCATTCGTAAACGGTTCGAATGAACGGCGCGTCGACAATAAACCAATCGCAAGGAGGACTAAGAACATGACACGAACAATCAACTTAACACGGTCTATCATCATTATGCTGATGACAGGGCTACTGGTGGTATCGGGATTGCTGATCGCGAATGCGAGCCCGAATGCGCCGGTACCGATGATTCCGGAAAACTTCAGCAGCCTGGCCGACACTGTCAGCCCGGCCATCGTCCACATCCGGGTGGAAAAAACGATCAAGACCAGCGGGCCGGCTTTGAGTCCATTTGGGATGAACCCCTTTGGCAACAACAATCCTTTCAAAGACCATTCGGAGAATTTTTCCGGGCCGAACGGTCGGCCCGAATTCAAACAGCCCGGCCTGGGATCCGGCTTCGTCATCGACAAAGACGGTTACGTCGTCACCAACAACCATGTGGTTGAGGGAGCCGATAAAATCAAGGTCGTCCTCAAAGATGAGCGGGAATTCGACGCCAAGATCGTCGGGCGGGATCCTGTCACCGATATTGCCCTGCTCAAGGTTGACGCCAAAGACAGTCTGCCGACCGTGGCTTTGGGAAGTTCCGACAATCTGAAAGTAGGGGAGTGGGTTATGGCCATCGGAAGCCCGTTCGGGTTGGATAACACCGTGACCGCCGGCATCGTCAGCGCCAAAGGACGCGTGATCGGTTCCGGACCCTACGACGATTATATCCAGACGGACGCCTCCATCAACCCGGGGAACAGCGGCGGCCCCCTGCTCAACATGAAGGGTGAGGTCGTCGGGATCAACACCAGGATCATCGCCGGCGGTCAGGGAATCGGGTTCGCGATCCCCATCGACATGGCAGAGAAGGTCATCAAGCAGCTGAAACAAAACGGTGAGGTCACCCGCGGGTGGTTTGGCGTCAGTGTTCAGGACGTGAAGGGAGACCTGGCGGAGTACTACGGTGCCAAGGGGCAGACCGGGGTGCTGGTTGCTGCCGTAACACCCGGAGATCCGGCTGAAAAAGCCGGGATTAAGGCCCAGGACATCATCACGGAGGTCAACGGCAAAAAGATGACGACCAGCCGGGATCTGACGACACTGGTGGCCGGCCTGGGCGTCGGCGACAAGGCCGAGGTCAAGGTGCTGCGTGGTGGTGAAACAAAGACCCTGGAGGTTGAAATCGGAAAGCGGCCGCTGACTCTGGCTGATGCCGGTGGCGACAGGCAACAGGAAAACGATGGTGAGTATGGCTTTCAGGTGTCCGAGCTAACGCCGGAGATGGCTGAGCGTTACAATCTTGGCAACGCCAACGGTATCATCGTGGTCGGCGTGCAAGCCGGCAGCAAGGCCGACAAAGCCGGTGTTGAAGAGGGCGATCTCATTCTCGAAGTGAATCATGGGAGTGTCGCTTCGGTGACTCAGTTCAAAAAACTACTCGATCAGAATAAAAAAGGCGACGGTATCAAGCTGCTTGTCAAACGCTTGAATGCCGGCCTTTTGGTGATACACTTGGCCTGATCTTCAGGCGAAGGTATCGTCCCGAACCGGGGCGGCATTCTTCCCCCAAGCCGCCCCGGTTCAACTAAGGGTTCGTGAAAAAATAAGTTCACAATTTTGGACGTTGAGACGCCCGGCCCGCAAGGCACGAAAACGCAGGGATATCTGGATATTTCCGAGTTTTCGCAACGTGGACGGACGGGTTGCATCGGCGTCCAAAATGTGACCATTCTTCATTTCCCCACCGTGATAGAAACGTGCCCGTAAGCCAAAACCGCAACGACCGTCGAACATAGTTGACACAAAGTCTTTCTTTCTTCTAAAGTAAAATCTGTTATTTTCGGCGTCCTTCTGAAAAATCAGCCCCTTCCTAAAAACGGGTCCTGTCTACATCCTGAAGGATTGTCCGGGTTGCACTGAACCATTTTTAAGATTCGGTATCGACCCGCACCGCATACATCATTGACGAAAAGGCGCCTTACCCGATGAAGCCAACCGAACGCCGCAGAATTGTCGTCGCCGTCGCACCGGTGGGGAAAGGCAACCCGTCGCCAGCCGGCAACCCACTCAGCCCCGAAGAAGTGGCCCGAACCGTTATCGATTGTGCCCGGGCCGGGGCCGCAATGGTTCACCTCCACGTGCGGGACCAGGCCGGCAGCCAGACCGCAGACCTGAGCGCCTTTGCGCAAACCCTCGATATGGTCCGCAAATCCTGCGACATCGTCATCCAGGGCTCTACCGGGGGAGCATCTGACCTGACGGTGGAGGAACGCTGCGCAGCCTTAAACGATTCCCGCGTGGAAGTGGCGTCTCTCAACATGGGCTCGGTCAACTTCGAGGAAACAGTCTACATCAATTCACTGCCCGACATCCGTTACTGGGCCCGGCGCATGCAGTCGGCAAAGGTCGTCCCGGAGCTCGAAATCTTCGAAGCCGGCATGTTGGCGGCCACATCCCGCCTCGTCGATGAAAAAACGCTCCAGCCGCCCTACTATTTCAATTTCGGCCTGGGGTTTCACCATGCGCTGCCGGCCGATCCAACCTGTCTTTTTTTTCTGAAATCGATGCTGTCGCCCGGCAGCCCCTGGGGGCTGGTACATGACAAGATGACCGATCTGTCCCTTTTGGCCGCGGCCATCGGTCTGGGTGCCTCCATCGTGCGGGTGGGCTTTGAGGACAGCATTTTCTATGCGCCGGGGGAGGCGGCCCGGAGCAATGTCGTGCTGGTTGAAAAGCTGGTCGCAGTGATCCGCAGCTTGGGCTGTGAGCCGGCCTCCCCGTCCGACGCCAGACGATTGATGGGGGTGACGCTCAGTTCAAGATGACCGTGAGCAAATAATAAAGAAGAGGGTTAAAGGGAGGCCCCATAAGTGTTCGACGCTGTTCTCTTAGTATGCTTAGGGGGTAATTAAATTTACTGTTGGGAAATAGGAACGATACCGTGACACATCTCTTGTGACTAAGGCAATATTGAGCACCGCGGCTTGTGCTCCGATGAAAAAATCTGGCAAAGGAGAACTTCTCGCTCCCCTTTTCTTTTTGTACTTAAGGAAAGCTTTGCCAGCTAAAAACAGTGCCTCTTTGGGAAAATCCAACATTTGGAACCCAGCTTTAATAATAGCTGATTCCAAATCTTCAATCCGATTGAAACCAATAGAAATTTCTGAATAAATTATGGAATTGATGTACAGTGTTGAAACGTTCGAATATTCCTCCAGCATGGATTCAGACCAATCAGCCCAATTAGGATCACCCGTAAATACATCAAGAATAATATTGGAGTCGACTAAAACCCCCTTGCCTGTCATTTATCGCCTCTGGTCAAAGCCATGATTTGATCCGTCGTCATTTTAACTGTTGCTAACCCTCTCAACTTTTTAAACCTTTGAGTTTTTGTTTTCCCTTTTATTTTAACTAAATAGACACGCCCTTGCTCTTCAATAAAATCAATCTCGGTAGCTGGAAAAATACCTAGCTTTTCACGTATATTTTGTGGAATTGTTACTTGGCCTTTAGTTGTAACCCTCATAATCGTGCCTCCGATTAGGTTGTAATACCAGTAAGAGTATTACATTAAAAGGTGCTCGTCAACAAGCTTTTGAACCATCAAGATCACTGTGTTCATTGAAGATATGGCGGCGCCCGATTCCTCGGGCAATGATATGGTTCAAGGCATCGGGAGCATCAATTCTGGATTGGCAGGGCATGAATATCCCGCATCAAATCAGTGTTGGTTTGTAATAGTTTAAACAATGAGAATGTCCCCTATATTTCGAAAGACTCAAGGCTTGAAACCCTCAACCAGAGAAAACATGCCTTTGGTCTGGATCAGATTGATCCGTGCGAACCCGACCGCCGCCAAGCCGGTTTTAATTTCATCAAAAGTGTATGTGCAACCCTCTTCGGTGCCGGCCAGCATGTTCACTGCAAATAGAGCACCTTCCAGCGGCTGCGTGTGATCTGCCGACATGACATGGTCGCGCACCACGATCCGGCCGCCGGAATCGAGGGCACGGTAAATTTTTCCGTACAGAGTCTCGTTTTGATCGGGACTGTTTTGATGGATGATGGCTGACAGAAGGGCGAGGTCGTTTCCCGTCGGCAGCTCGTCCTTGTAAAAATCGCCGGCCGTCAGCGTGACGCGGTCGACCATACCGACGGCCTGAACGCGATCGCGCGCCATCTCAATCACCGGTGGCAGATCGAACAGAGTCGCCTGCATTGCCGGCGCCGCCTCGAGAAAAGCCAATGTATAAGTTCCGGAGCCGCCGCCCACGTCCAGCAGTCTGTGGGCCCGGCCCGGATTGACGGCAGCAACGACTGCCGGCGCGGCCTTGGAAGCGACCACGTGCATGGCGCCAATAAAGGCCTTGCGGTTATCCTTGTCCAGGGTGCCTTTTTTTAAATTCGGCGTGGTCTTGCCCAGCACAATGTCCGTGATTTGAGACCAGTTCTGCCAAACCGTTCCCATGTGAAGGACCATGGGCAGAATCGATTCAGGGGCATCGGCCGACAGCAGGGGTGCGGCTGACGGCTCGGTCCGGTACCTTCCATCTGTTTTTACCAGGAGTCCCAGGGCGCTCAGAGCGTCGAGCAGAATCGTGATACCGCGCAGCCTGGTCTTGGTGGCGGCGGCGATTTCCTTTGCCGTCAGAGGCTTTGCGGTAAGCAGAGTAAAAAGGTCCAGTTCCGCTGCGCTGAGAAGTACGCGGCTGGCCATAAAGTCGCGCGCCATTCCCAAAACTGAATCTTCCGTGTGTTTAGCGCTCATAATGCACCTCCCTATTCTGGTCGACCCGTCAGGGCGTCATATCGGTCGGATCAATTAAAGGTTTCGGGCGGGCGGCATTTGTTCACTTTCTTCGCGGCCCGTCGCGCAATGTCCGGTCCGCGCGGCGATAGCTCTCCAAGTTGCCGATATCGAGCCTCTTCTCATTGAGTTTGATCGCCGTCACCGGTTCTCTGCGGCACAGGTAATCGATAAAGTGGCCCGGTGCATCGACCGGACCGTCGGCACCCAGAAAGTCTTCCAGCACCTCCCGCGCGCTCGGCCGCAGAAAATAAAGTGGCGGGCAGAACCAACCGGGTGATGGAGTGTCCGGTTTTTCGAGCACCCCCAACACCCGGTCACTTTCTCCGAAAACCGGCACGCCGGTATCTTTCAGTCTTTCCGGATCTTCCTCTGCCAAGGCGACGACACAGTGCCGGTGGCCGCAAAGAAAGCGCCGCCACAGGTCGGCAATGCGAAAAAGGTAAATATTGTCTCCGGCGGAAACCAGGTATGCACCGGCTCGACCGGTTTGGCGAAAAACCAACTGAAGGTCGGCGCAGGCCCCGAGGCGATTCTCGTTGGTCGTAGCACCGTCATTGTAAATTTTCAAGGTGATGTCACGCGGTGCCAGACCAGCCAGCCACTTTCGGCGCCAGCGGGTGTAGTGCTTGTAAAACCTGGCGTTGGTGACGATCTGAATTTCATCGATTTCCGGCAGCCCGATGATCTGGTCCATCAGGTGATCGATTACAGGCCGGCCGGCGACGGGCAGCAGCGGCTTGGGGAAATCACGGGTGAGGGGGTACAGACGCGTTGCAAAACCGGCGCAGAGCAAGACCGCGATCATCCGTATTACCCTTTGTGTCTTATTTCTTGATGATCTGCGTTTCGATCTGTCCGGCCAAATTCAGGGCGGAATTCATGGCGTCGTTGACCTTGAACAGCATCACTTTCAGCGTTTTCAATGATGCCGGCGTCGCCACGATCTTTTCCTTGCCGGCAAGCAGATTTTGGAGCCCCGTGGCGCGTTCGGCCAACCCGTTGAGGTTCGAGGCAAAGGCGCCGATTTCCTCGGCCCATTTTTTACGTTCTTCTTCCGGGAAAACGACCCGATTGTTCCCCATCCCTTCTTCCAGAACATCGATACCGTAATCTTCCGGGTCCGCAATGATTTCGTACATGGCTAAATGTCCTTCCTCAAATTGATCTTATTTTCATATTTATCTGAATTTATCTGGTCCCATCTATCCAGACAAGTTTTTTTTTTCCTCAGAGGTCGGTTTTATTCGAATTTCCGCATGTCTTTTCGTTTTCAGGATAGAGCCGGTCGGGGCCATTTGACATTGATGGCCAAATGCGGAGCGTTGCTAATTCAAACCTCACAATGGTATAATATTTATTTCGTTATAACTACCGACAGCCGGCACATATGTTGCGACCTCAAGCGGCTCAAGAATATCCATATTTTCACCCGGTATTGATTTTGTTTCTGATAACACCATTGCACCTGTCAACACGAGAGGGAAAAAAATGAAGGAGCTTCACTTTACCCCCACCAACGGCCCCGTCGATGACACCATCGAGCGTCTGATGGATATCGCCGGTGGGATTAAGCAGCGAGAAATTATCCGTGAAATGATCCTGGCGTCGCTCAAGGCCGGACAGGAAGACGACCGCAAAGCTGATTTGAAATTAATGAACACGTCCCTGAAAGAGATGCGGTTCACCTCCAAGGTATTCGGACCTTACCGCCATAAAAAAAAGGTGACCGTGTTCGGATCGGCACGGATAAAACCCGAGGAACCGCTGTACGCGATGGCCCGGGAACTGGGCCGCGAACTGGTCGCTGCGAACTACATGGTTATAACGGGCGGCGGCCCCGGGATCATGCAGGCGGTTAACGAGGGGGCGGGACCTGAATTTTCATTTGGCGTCAATATTCGCCTGCCGTTCGAACAGAAACCCAATCCGGTCATCGACGGCAATCCCCGCCACATCATGTACAAATACTTTTTCAACCGCAAGGTGGCCTTCTTGAAAGAAGCCCATGCCGTCGCCCTTTTCCCGGGCGGCTTCGGAACCCTGGATGAGGCTATGGAAAGCATCACGCTCGTGCAAACCGGCAAACGCTATTCCCTGCCGCTCATCCTGATTGATGAACCGGGAGGAAGATACTGGTCCCAGTGTCTGGAGTTTTTCGAAAGGGAATTGCTCAAGCGCCACCTCATCAGCGCGTCCGACTTCAACCACATAGAACGGGTCGAATCGGCCTCAAAAGCCGTCGAGCGGATCAATCATTTCTATCGCCGATATCACAGCCTGCGATATGTCAACGGCCGCCTCGTCATTCGCCTGAATTCACCCATTGAACCACGGATCGTCGAAGACTTGATGCATCAATTCGCCGGTATTTTAGAGCCCGGCGGCAAAATGGTGCTTTCAGAAGCCCTACCCGAAGAAAAAAATGAACCGGAAATCGCCCACCTCCAGCGACTGGTGATGGACTTCAAACAGGGTGATTTCGGCAGTTTGAGGAAACTTATCGACTGCCTCAATGATTATTAAGGCTTTGCTGAGGTGACCTTTCCTGAAACGGCACCTTTGTTCATGGCTCATGCCGCACCGCTTTGAGGTCGACCAGGACAAACCTCGGACGGTAATCATCTGCATTCCGATATACAGCCTCGGCGTCACGGACGTGATTCAGGTTGTAGGAGAGCAGCAATCGGTGTCGCGGCGACAGGTGTGGATGCGCCAAAGCATTATAGGCCACGATGTCGCCCTTTGCTTCCGGCGGGCGGTAGATGGTTGACCTCAGGGACCAGGGACCGGTCGGCGACGGTGAAACGTAAGCGACGATGGCGCCGTCGAAGGGGACTCGGTTGTCGGAGGTGATCAAAACATAGCGACCGCCGGTCTTGAATACGCTGAACTGAAGCGCCGCACCTGAAAAAAGTCTTTTGGACGCCAGCGGGTCGACGGTCCACCTTTCTCCATCCCAGTACTCCCAGGCATCGGCGAGGTGACCGGAACCCGCCTTGGCGATGTGCACATACTTGGCACTCTGCAAATCTTCGACGCCGTAAATGTAAGTCCCATCGGCATCTTTTAAGAGTGCCGCGCCGTATATCACCCGGTTGACCGCTACTGCAGCCGTGATCTTCTCTAATCGCAACTCCGGCAGTGAAAAGGTCCCGATGTCGGTGCCACTCCAGCGCCAGTCCCACATCCCCGGTCCGGTGGCGGTGAACCGGGGCAAAAAGACGCGCAGCCGGTTTCCCTCGACCAGGCCGTCCGTGGGCCAGTACCACGAACCCTTCTCTTGCGGCGTGACAAAGGCCTGGGGAGAAGCCGCGGTGCCGCCGTGCAATGTCACAAGGGTGTCACCGCTTTGGACCACAAAGGTGTTACGAACCATCGGGGCCGCGAGTGGACGGCTGCGGTCCGGCCGGACCGCCCCGAGAAAGGTATCCCCGAACAGCCAGAGAATCCGGCCGTCCGGCAGGGCTACCGACCGGGTGCCGTCCCCGCCGGTCCAACCGCCGTTGCGGCGTGTGAAGAGGTCGTTGTAAAACCGGTCCGGCGCAGCCTGCGGAAAGAGTTCACTATCCTCTTTGCGCCGCCCGGCGTCAAAACGGTCGGGAGGGACGGCCGGCCGAGCGCAGCCCGCGACAGTCCAGAGGGCCTCCAGTAGAAAAACCAGAAGGACGGCTGCGTAAACGATTCGCTGTAGTTTTTTCCGATTGTCATGTCGGCGTGGAGGGGTCATCGACTGCACGTGCTGCTTTTGATTATAATATGTAATGGAATGTCTGTTGCTCCGGGCAACCCTCTACCCGCGGCCGATTTCTTGCAAAACTTGTTTGACGAGGCTGCCGTCGGCCTGTTTGCCGAAGTGCTTCATGACCGGCCCCATGGCCTGCATAGGGCTTTTAAATTCTGACAGAATAATGTTAGCCCTGACCCAGGCGGCGATCTCCTCCCGGGTGGCCGTGCGCGGCAAATAGCGCTCCAGGGTCTGGAGGTAGTCGGAAGACGTTTCTTTTTTGGCCTCCAGCACGATCTTTTCGCTCTTGACGAGTTTCCGGATGATGTCGAGTATGTCGTCGTCGGTGATCTCCTCAGGCTTTTTCAGTCGCGTCGTCTTCTTTCCGCTCTCCAGCTGGATGGGC
>JAQAZR010000219.1:0-16401 GCA_032127235.1 Deltaproteobacteria bacterium | reverse complement strand
CAGCCACGGTCACTGCGGGGTGGTCGAAGGCCGGAGCGTCGCAAACGATGCCACCCTCGATCTGCTGGCGCGCACTGCCCTGTCGCATGCCGAAGCCGGCGCCGACATGGTGGCCCCTTCGGACATGATGGACGGCCGCGTAGCGGAGATCCGCGAGGCACTCGATGAAAACAGTTTCAGTCACGTACCGATCATGTCCTATGCCGCTAAATACTGCTCCGCCTATTACGGGCCCTTTCGCGAAGCGGCCGATTCGGCGCCCAAGTTCGGCGACCGGCGGACCTACCAGATGGACCCCGCCAATGCGATCGAGGCCATCCGTGAGGTCACTATGGACGTGGAGGAAGGCGCAGACATCATCATGGTCAAACCAGCCTTGGCCTACCTCGATCTCATCTGCCGTGTGCGGGAGGAGATCGACCTGCCGGTCGCCGCTTACAACGTCAGCGGTGAATACGCCATGATCAAAGCCGCGGCACAAATGGGCTGGCTGGACGGTCGCAAGGTGATGATGGAAACCCTCACCGCCATCAAGCGCGCCGGTGCGGACCTCATATTGACCTACTTTGCACTGGAGGCCGCCCGGGAGATGAGTAAAGTTTAGTCGGTTGAGTCAGTTGAGTCAGTGGGTCATTTTAGGCTATGAGATCAATTATAACCATCAACCGGCCAAACTGCCTAAACTGAACTAACTGACCTAACCGACTCAACCGACCTAACTGACCTAACCGACTAAACGGAGCCCCATGCATCCTCACCACATCGACACCCGATCCGGGTCCCGGCCGGAAGAAGGCAAAACCCCGGAACTGCGGCTCGTGGCCTGGGAAACCACCCGCAACTGCAACCTGAACTGCGTGCACTGCCGCGCGGCAGCCACCCGCGGGCCTTACAGCGGCGAACTGGATACGCCGACCGCCTTGCGGCTGCTGGATCAAATCGCCGCGGTCGGCCGACCGATCGTCATTCTGACCGGCGGAGAACCCCTGTTGCGGTCGGATATATTCGATATCGCCCACTATGGTAACGATCTCGGGCTGCGGATGGTCATGGCGCCCAACGGCACCCTGATCACCAACGCGACCGCCCGCCGGATGGTCGAATCCGGCATCAAACGCATCAGCATCAGCCTGGACGGCGCCAGCCGGGAAAAACACGATCGTTTCAGGGGCGTCGAAGGCGCCTTCGACAGCGCGCTGCGGGGAATCGAGATGGCTAAAAAGGCCGGGCTCGAATTCCAGATCAACACCACCATCACCCGTACGAACCTGGCGGAAATTCCCCGCATCCAGCAATTGGCGGTGGAACTCGGTGCCGTGGCCCACCATATTTTTCTTCTGGTCCCCACCGGGCGGGGTAAGTATATCATCGATCAGGAAATCACGGCCGAGGAGTACGAACAAACCCTCAACTGGTTTTACGATCAGCGGGACAAAACCCCGCTGCAGCTCAAGGCGACCTGTGCGCCCCACTACTACCGGATCCTGCGGCAGCGGGCCCGGTCCGAAGGCAAAACCGTGACACCCAAAACCCACGGACTGGACGCGATGACGCGCGGCTGCCTGGGGGGAATCGGGTTTTGTTTCATTTCACATCGGGGAATCGTTCAACCCTGCGGGTTTTTAAATGTCGCGGCCGGCGACGTCACCCGGACTTCCTTCGCCGATATCTGGAATAACTCAGAAACGTTTCAGTCCCTGCGCCGCTACGACGACCTGAAAGGCAAGTGCGGTCTCTGCGAGTACAAGAAATTCTGTGGCGGCTGCAGAGCGCGGGCTTTCGAGGCCACCGGGGATATTATGGCTGAGGAGCCCTTGTGCAGCTACCAGCCGGCGCGGTGCTGACCAAATTGGCGAATCCAACCCGGCATCCTTTTTTCGACCGGCTGCCGCCGCATGGCGGGTGACCTTTTTCCGACCGTACAGAGGGAGGGATTATGAAGATCAGGGACCTGATGATTTTGGATCCCATCACGATTACCGCGAACGCATCCATTACCGATGCCCTGGAGTTGATGAAACTGAACTCGATCCGTCACCTACCGGTGGTCTCCGGCGGCAACGTCCTGTGCGGTTTCGTGACGCTGGCCGACCTGAAGCAGGGGCTGATACCGTCCATGGTGGGCGATGTTTCCCTTTCCGACCTGATGATCAGCGATCCGATCGTGGTCGGTCCGGAGGAAGACATCGAAATAGCCGCCCAGTTGATCTACAAACACAAGATCGGCGGCATGCCGGTGGTTGAGGGCAAGAAACTGGTCGGGATCATTACCGAATCGGACATTCTGCGGACGTTCATCGACATGATGGGCATTCTGACCGGCAGTTCACGCATCGACGTGGTCATGAAGAACGAGCCGGGAGCGTTGAAAGAAGCGCTGCAGATCATCAACGACGGCGGCGGCGACATCATCAACGTGGGCATCACCGCCCATCAGACCGGCAACCGCATTTACTACTTTCGCCTGGCGGCCTGCAAGACCGACACCATCAAAAAATCCCTTGAGGCCAATGGCTTCACGGTCACCTACGCCACAAACTGATCATCCGGCGTACCGTCGGTCAATCGGGAATCTATTTAGTGCCCATCCACGGTTTCATTAAGGGCACTGATACGTTTCCGATCCAGAAATGTGCAATTTTCAGCAAGTTCAAGGAAATCGGTGGAATTGCGAGGAGGCGTACTCCTGTACGCCGCACGAGCGATTCCGTAGACCTGTCACGTCTTTAGCGTGATTGACGCCGAAATTGCGGAAAAGGGCCATTTATGGACGGAAACTACTTAATGGCGTTGAGTTTCATCGTGATCGGTCGATCCTCCTCAATTTGTCCGGAGAAGCGGATGGGACCCGGTCGGCGATAATCGTCGTCACCGGGGGCGGCGGCGAGCCAGTTTCCCCGCAGGGCATCAACCACTTTGAAGGCATTCGACTCCAAGTCGACGACAGTCTTTTCAATCACCAGCGCCAGTTTGCCCTGTCGTTCCTCAAGGTGCATCAACGGAGCAATGGGTATGCCGAGCGGTTCCCATTGTGGGAAATCGTGATCCAGATTTTTTATGGCCGCCATTTGGCCCGTCGCCCCGTTTGCAATCAAGCTAAAGACGGTCAGGCCCAAATTGTAGGTGTAGTTGCAGTCGAATCGGGTGGGGTCGGTGCCCCGGCCGTCGTAGCCGTAAAAATGGGTTTGGGTCTTGAAATCAGGGACCGATTTCCGGAAGATCTTCTCGACCGGCGGCGGTATGACACCCTTTTGGGTCAGCGCGTTTTCACGCGCCAGGGCCTGTTCCAGTGTCTTGAGAGAGATGATCGATGATTTTCGCAGCAAAAAGGCCCCTTCTTTGTAATTCTCGAACAGCACCGGGCCGTATGTGTCCGGATCGAGACCGCCCCTTTTCAATGTTTTTTGATAGTATTCCCGTTTGATCCCAAGCCGGTATGTCCCCTCTTCCTTCAAAATGTTCAGGTAGTCTTTCACCAGCCCCATGATCACCTTGTCGGTTTCGACCTGAGAGAACTGAAAGTTGCCGTGGGCATCCCTTTCGATCAGCAGGCCGTCTCTGAAAAACTCGGGAATGTCGTTGAACAGGTCGTCGTCGCGGGTGTTCCAGACGGTGAACGAGCTGTCCTCCCGGGAGCGCTTGGCCAACCGGCGCAGATATTCCAGCTTGTCCTCGTGCAGCGGAAAATCCGCATGAAATTTGGTGTCGTGGGTGGCGTTGTACTCGGCGATGATGGTGTTGAGTTTGATGATGAACACCTGAATCTCGTTGATGAACTCCAACACGCCCTCCGGAATGACGATGATGCCGTAGCTTTTGCCTACTGCGGCCCGACGGACGATCGCGTTGCAGATGACCCGGGAGAGGTGCCGCAGGGTCATCCCGTAAGCCGTGTAGTCGATGGTGTTGTTTCTGGCCGCCTTCTCGATGCGGTTTTGGTCGACGAAATCGGCCAGGTCCTCACCGATCAGGGTAATGCTGGCGTGGGTCTGCAGGGCAACTTCGAGGGCCAGATGACTGGCGACCCGTCCCATGACCTTGCAGATGTGCCAGTACTTGACGTCCGAGCTGGCATCGTTGGACAGGTTGCTGACGGCATGGGCAAAGGCCCTGGCGGCGGAGTGGAATCCGAAAGACATGGCGCACAGCACGTGCCCGTCTGCATCCCGGACCTGAATGTCCCCGTCGATGGTTTTGGGGACACCCATCACCTGGACCCCGTCTTTGAGGAGTTCCTGAGCGAGAAATGCGGCATTGGTATTGGAATCATCGCCGCCGACGATCACCAATGCATCCAATGCCAGGGCCTTGCACGTTTCCCGCGACAGAGCCATTTTCTGGGCGGTGTCGATTTTCGTGCGGCCGGTTTTGATCATGGTGAATCCACCCAGGTTGCGGTAGGCGTCGACATGCGCGGCTGTCAGCTCGACGGCTTCATTTTCGATAATACCGTCGGGGCCGAGAATGAAACCGAATATTTTCGTATCCGGATTGGCTTTTTTAGCGGCGTCCCACAGTCCGGCAATCACGTTGTGTCCTCCCGGTGCGGGACCTCCCGAAAAGACGATCCCGATGTTGCGCTGCCGGCAGTAGGTTTTGACAAAAGCCTCATCGGCGGCATCAAGACCCACCAGAGCCTGAACGGCATTGCCGATGATATCCGGCAACTGCTTGCGAGCTTCCCTGTCGATCTCGAAACGGTAGCGGTTGTCGGTTTTCAAGGCCGTAAACGGGTGGTTGAAGACATCGCACACCGCCGACTGGCTGCGCCGTCTTTGTACCAGTTCTCGAGAGACGGAACCAGTGACCTCCTGGACTTCCGGAATCTTCAACAATTCTTCCGCGGTGATGCCATTTTTACCGGACATCTAATGCCCCCCTCAAGTGGTTTCCAGTTTGGTGTCTATCGACGTGACAGATATCCATAGCCGCCCGAATGCCGCGGTGTCAAGATTTACCTTGAAGGCCAAAAAATCTCCATCTGCCTGAAAACCTTCCGAACCGGTCGGCCTTTTCTCCGGCTTGCCGACTTCGAGACGCCGGCGCACAAAGAATGCTTTACATCCTCGACTTTTATGTTATAGACAAACAGATAGTTTTCACCGATGCATGCTTCGAAGCACTGACATCGATCGGGGCCGACTATGACGGCACCCAAGAAACCAAACCGGCATATGTCGACGTTATCTGCCCGAAATGCAGATACACGGAGATCGCCGATGTCCAGAGTGAGCAAATCCCCCGCCGTCACCAAAGCGATACCCGCATGGTATTGCGGGAACTGCTGAAGGAGGGGAAGTCTTATTGGAAAGGACGCCGGATGGCGATCGCCGGAAGGGTCTGTCAAAACACAACTAAAGGAGGGGAAGCATGAAAAGAGGTTTATTGACTGGATTGGCTGCACTGCTGGCACTGGCGTTCATTTCTTCGACCGCTGTATTCGCCGATGACATCGATCTCGCGAGAAAATCGACGGTGAACGACATCGTCGAGCGCGGGGAGCTGCGAGTCGGCTTCGAAGCCGGTTATCTGCCCTTTGAAATGGCCGACAAGCAGGGCAATTTCATCGGTTTCGACATCGACGTCTCCAAGGAAATGGCCAAGGCCATGGGGGTCAAGTTCGTGCCGGTCAACACGGCCTGGGACGGCATCATCCCGGCCCTGGTCACCAAGAAATTCGACATTCTGATCAGCGGCATGACCATCACCCAAGAGCGCAATTTGAAGATCAACTTTGCGGATCCCTACATCATCGTCGGACAAACCATCCTCCTGAATAAAAAGCACGAAGGGGTGGTAAAATCTTACAAAGATCTCAACGATCCCAAATATACCGTCTGCTCCAAACTGGGGACCACCGGCGAGCAGGCGATCAAGCGCCTGATCCCCAAGGCCACCTACAAGTCTTTCGAGGTGGAGTCCGAGGCGGCGTTGGAGGTGCTGACCGGCAAGGCCGATGCCACCATCTACGACCTTCCCTTCTGCGCGACCTTCATGGCCCAGCAAGGGGAAGGCAAGCTGATCTTCCTGGACGAACCGTTCACCTACGAGCCGCTGGCCTGGGCCGTCCGCAAGGGCGATCCGGACTTTCTGAACTGGCTGAACAACTTCCTGCGGCAGATGAAGAACGACGGCCGTTATGATCAGGTTTACAACAAGTGGATCAAGAGCACCGAATGGATCAAACTCATCAAGTAAAGCGCTGAAGGCGCACGCTCCATGACAGCGCTCAGGCCTCCGACCGGAGGCCTGAGCCATATGGGTCGCTTCCATGCCGAAACCAGCCGCTGACCCGGCAGGGGCATGCATTGAGAAGAAGAGAAACCGATGGGAAGAGAAGCAAAAGTCCGGCGCGCAATGCCGAAAAGCAGATACTATTTCTGGGTCGGGGTCTTTTTATTCATCATTTTTTCAATCATCTTCTTGATTTACTTCGCCACCATGCGGATCGACTACGTCTGGGCCTGGCACAAGATCCCGTCGGCTTTCATGTATCACAAGCAGGTGGAGATCAAGGCCGAGATTCAGGGAACGGTCGCGAGCATTACACCGGAGAAGGATCAATCCCTCATAAAAGTAAAGGGCACCGGTGAGGAAGAAACTTTCACCGTCCCGACCAAGGACCTTCGCGTGTCGGTAAACGACTTTGTCTATCCGGGTGATGTCCTGGCCAGCTATGGCAAATGGCAGACCGGGATCATGCTGCAGGGGGTCTGGATTACGCTGAAGGTCAGTCTGTTTTCGATTATCTTCGGCATCATTATCGGCATCATCGGCGGCCTGTCCAGGATATCGGACAACCCGGCCGCCAAGTGGCTGGCGATCACCTATGTCGAATTGATTCGGGGGTCTCCGCTGCTGGTGCAAATCTTCATCTGGTATTTCGTCGTGGGCACCATGGTCAACCAGTTGCTGCTCGCCTACGGTCTTCACGAAATTCCAGGGCTCTGGTACGGCGTGGCCTCCCTGGCCTGTTTTACCGGCGCTTACGTGACCGAAATCGTGCGGGCCGGCATTCAGTCGATCGGCCGCGGCCAGATCGAAGCCGCCCGTTCCCTGGGGATGAGCTACGCCCAGTCCATGCGCTACATCATCATGCCTCAGGCCCTGCGCCGCATCCTGCCGCCGTTGGCAGGCCAGTTCATCAGCCTGATCAAAGATTCGTCCCTGTTGGGCATCATCGCCGTGCGGGAGCTGACCAAGGCCACCCGGGAAGTCATCACGACCCAGCTCAATCCCTTCGAGATGTTCTTCGTCTGTGCGGCGTTGTACCTGGTGATGACCTTTACCCTGTCCATGTTCGTTCAGTATCTGGAGAGGAGGACCCAAACGGCATGATCGAAGCCCGCAACGTTTTCAAAACCTATTATGTCCCCCATAAGGTCGAAGCCCTGGTCGATGTCTCGACCCGGATTGAAGCCGGTGAGGTGGTCGTTGTCATCGGGCCGTCGGGATCCGGCAAAAGCACCTTTCTCCGGTGCCTGAACCACCTGGAAACCGCCACCAGCGGACACATCATCATCGACGGTGTCGACATCCTCAATCCCAAAACCGACATCAACAAGGTGCGGGCCGAGGTGGGAATGGTGTTTCAATCCTTCAACCTTTTCCCCCACAAGACAGTTGAGGAAAACGTCACCCTGGCCCAACGGGTGGTGCGCAAGCGCTCTAAAAAAGAAGCCGCCGAAAGGGCCATGGCCCTGCTGGTAAAGGTCGGCATTCAGGACAAAGCCGCCGTCTACCCGGACCAACTCTCCGGCGGTCAGCAGCAGCGTGTGGCCATCGCACGGGCTTTGGCCATGAATCCGAAGGTGATGCTGTTTGACGAGCCGACCTCTGCCCTGGACCCGGAGATGATCGGCGAGGTCCTCGATGTCATGAAGACGCTCGCCACAGAAGGGATGACGATGGTGTGCGTCACGCATGAGATGGGGTTTGCAAGGGAGGTGGCGGGACGGGTGATTTTCATGGACGCGGGCCGTATCGTCGAAGTCGGTACACCCGAACATTTCTTCAAAAACCCCACCCATGAGCGGACGAAATCGTTTTTGAGTCAAATATTGTGATGCGAGATGCAGCTGCGGCAAGGCCTGAATGGTCTCGATAAGGTCGCGCTTGAAGCGAAGCGGTTGGGTCAGTTGAGTCGGTTAAGTCAGTTTAGGCAGTTTGTCGGTTGAGTCAGTTTGTCGGATTAACCAGTAAGATCGATTTTATCCTTCAACTGACCTAACCGACCTAACTGACTCAACCGGCCCCCCACATGTTGTACTTTAGAATGTAAATTCACCCCTTCCATTGTGCTTTTCCCTTTACAGCAGCCCGCCTTCTTGCTATTGTAGCCCCATTCCGATCAATAGCGTTCAACGCTGGCCGGTCTTGAAGGATACAGGCGTTAATGAAGCTTAAACGGCTTGAAATTACAGGGTTCAAATCCTTTTGCGAAAAAGCCGATATCCAGTTTCCACAAGGGGTATCGGCCATTGTCGGCCCCAACGGCTGCGGCAAGAGCAACATCGTCGACGCGCTGCGGTGGGTGATGGGTGAGCAGAGCGTCAAGCAACTGCGCGGCAAGTCGATGGAGGACGTCATCTTCGCCGGAACTTCCGGAAAACCACCGCTCAACATGGCCGAAGTGACGCTGACCCTGGCCAACGACAACGGGTCCGCCCCGGAGGAGCTGAAAGACTTCACCGAGATCATGCTCACCCGGCGTCTCTTCCGATCCGGTGAAAGTGCCTACCTCATGAACAAACAACCCTGCCGCCTGAAAGACATTCACAATGTCTTTCTCGGCAGCGGACTGAGCTCTAAATCCTACTCTATTATCCAGCAGGGCAATATCGGCGCCATCATCGATGCCGGCCCGGAAGAGCGGCGGTATTTCATCGAAGAGGCCGCCGGAACAACCCGCTATAAAAGCCGCAAAACCGAGGCGCTGCGCAAGGTCGACTCGACCCGGCAGAACCTGTTGCGCGTGTCGGACATCATCTCCGAAATCCATCGCCAGATGGCCGGTTTAAAACGCCAGGCCCGCAAGGCCGAGCGCTTCAAGCAGTATCAGAGACGCGCCGATGCGCTCGATATCCGCCTGTCTCTTTACAATTACGAGCGGTTGAGCCGCCGGTACGACGAAACCGGCCGACTGCTGCAGGAACTCAAGGACTCCGACCTCGGAAACACCTCTCAACTCAAGAAACTCGACGCCGCAGTTGAAGAGATCAAGCTGCAGCGTTCACAGAAAAACCAGGAGATCGCGGATCAAAAATCGCGTAAATTCGAACTGCTGCGTAAAATCGACCGCATAGAAGGCGATCTCAGCCATCAGCGTCAGGAAATCGAACGGCTGACGGACGAAGCCAAGGAGCTCCAGGCCGCCCGCGAGGACTTGGAGGGCAAGAACCGTAAAATCGACTCTGAAATCGGTGAGGCGCAAAACGACACGGCCCGACTGCGGACGGAAATCGATACCCTCCGCCAAGACCTGCATCGGGAGCAGGCCGCCGCCGCCGAGATAAAAACCCGGATAGACGACCTGAATGCCGACCTCGAAACCAGCAAGACCGCCCTGATGGACCGCCTGACCGAGGAAGCCCGCCATCGCAATATCTTTCAAAATGCCGCCAACAACAAGGAAAACCTGCAGCGCCGGCTGAAGCGGGCCGGGGAAGAAGCCGCCGTTGCCCGTCAAAGAGTCACACAGGGACGTACCAGCGAAGAAAAAAGTAAAGCCGACTGGGTCCGGTTAACGCAGCAGGCCACCGCCTTGGATGAAGAGTTGGAACGCATCCGGCGGCTGACCGACGAAAAACGTGAGATCCTCGCCCGTCAGGTCAAGCAGGTCCAGACGCTCGAATTGGAGCGCAGCACCGCCCGGTCGAAATTTTCGACTTTAAAAAAGATGGAGGAAAATTTCGAGTGGTACCGCGACGGCGTCAAGGCGATCATGAGAGCACCCGAATTCGGTTACGCCCCGGGTGACGCCAGCACCGACGAACCGACCGCCGACACGGATGTAACCGCTGAGGGGGACAAAGAAATCGTCGGACTTCTGGCGGATATTCTCGATCCGTCACCGGAATACCAGGCGGCGGTCGAGGCCGTTCTGGGGGAAGCGCTGCAGTACGTTCTCGTCGACGCCCCCCAGACCGGGGTGCGCGCCATCGAGTATCTACAATCCCACGGTGCCGGTCGCAGCGGGTTCATACCGGTCGCGGCGCTGATGCAAATCGAAGAGGATCGGCGACCCGCGCAAGAGGATTCGGACCGCCTGCTCAAACATGTCGCGGTTAAAACCGGCTATGAAATGATCGCAGAAGCCTTTCTGGGGCACGTGGTCGTATCGGAAAACATGCAGGCAGGCCTGGCGCTGTTCAACGGCAGCCGTCGCCATACGACGATCGTCACCAAGCAGGGCGATGTCATCTCCCGGCAGGGCATCATGATCGGGGGCAGCATGGACAAGCTGCCCGGCATCCTGGCCAAGAAGCAGGAACTAAAAGCCCTGGAGCAGCAGATCCGCCTCTGCGAGCAGACACTCGCAGAGGCTCGCGAGCGGCAGCAGGCGTCCGAAACCGACGTGCGCAAAACCGAAACTGAACTGCAGCGGTTCTACGAACAGAAGAAGTCCGTCGACGCAGAGGCGGTCGAGGCCGAGAAAGCGCTCTACCGGGCATCCGAGGAGTTGAAACACGCCGTGCGCCACCTCGAGATCGTCGAACTGGAACACGAGCAGCTTCTGGGTGAGGAAAGCGACATCGACGATGAAATGACCCGATACCATGCAGCCCTGGCACAATTGACCTCAGCCATCACTGCCGCCCGCGAGGAAGTCGCCGATAAAACACGTCAGGCCGGGGCCGTATCAGGGCAACTGGAGGCTTTCAGTCAAAAAATCGTCGATCTGAAACTCAGCCTGACGGCGCTGAACGCCCGGCTCGACAACAGCAACAACACCCTGAGGCGCCTGCAGGAGTTTCAGGAAGACGGCGCCGCCCGCCTGATAAGCCTGGCCGATGACATCACCCTAAAGAGCCGCAGAGCCGCCGCTTCCAAAAACACCGTCACCGGATATGAGGCGACCCTGGCGGGAATGTACGAAGAACTCAAACACCTCGAAGAGGCCCTCGGCGCGAATGAATCCGCCTACTCCGCCATCGATGCCCAATTAAAGGACAACGACGGCGTCATCGCCGAACTTCAAAGTCAGCGGGAAAAGATCCTGGAAAAAACGCGTCTGCTCGAAATCGAACAGACTCAGCGACAGGTGCACCGCGACACCGTCATTGAAAGGCTCGAAGAACACTACCACAAGCCTTTTGCCGAATACGGCGCGCAACTCGAGGCTCTCCGGGAACAACTTCAGGCGGCGGAAGGGACCGAGATGTCGACCGGCGCCGACGAAGAGGAACTGACCCGTTTGCGGGAGAAGATCAGCCGCATCGGTGATGTCAATCTGGCGGCCATCAACGAATACGAACAGCTGAAATCACGGCATGACTTTCTCTTCGAGCAGCGCGAAGATCTTCAGAAGGCGATCGAAGATCTGCACAAAGTCATCAGGAAGATCAATCGCATTACTCAACAGCGGTTCATGGAAACCTTCGATCAGGTCAACCAAAAACTCGGTGACGTTTTTCCACGGCTCTTCGAAGGCGGCAGCGCCAAACTGGTTCTCACCGAGCCGGACAACCCTCTCGAAACCGGTGTGGAATTCATGATTCACCCACCGGGCAAGAAGCTGACCCGCATGAGCCTGCTGTCCGGCGGCGAGAAGGCCCTGTCCGCCATTGCCTTCATCTTTTCACTTTTTCTGATCCGTCCGGCTTCCTTCTGTCTGATGGATGAAATCGACGCCCCGCTGGATGAAGCCAACGTCTTCCGCTTCAACAACCTGCTGAAACTGATCGGCGAAAAATCTCAAATCGTGATGGTCACCCACAACAAAAAGAGCATGGAGTTCGCCGACATGCTCTTCGGCATCACCATGGAGGCCAAAGGGGTTTCCAAGGTGGTGTCGGTGAATTTAGACCACTGAGAAAAATAAGGGTTTTTGAATTGAGCTGGTTCCGGAAGAACAAACCACCGCAAGAAGACACGCCTGTTGCAGCCGGCGAAGTGCCCGGCGCATCGGAGGGCGGACCGGTGCCGGACGACACCCCCGCCCCCGAAGCGATGTCATCCGGGGGGCAATACGATCCCGCCGATTCAGCGTCAAGCGCATCGGCCGCCGCCCATACGTCAGCGACAAAGAGGACCGAGCCGGGCGAAGATACCGGGGGCATCTTCAAACGACTGCGCCGCGGCCTCGCCAAAACACGCAAGCTGCTGACTACCGATCTCGACAACCTGTTTGCGGAGAACAAGAGTGTCGACAATGACATGCTGGCGGACCTCGAAGAGATCCTGATCACGGCCGACATCGGTGTTCAAACCGCCATGGGTCTAATACAGCGCGTCTCGAGCAATGCCTCCCGGATAGGGGATGCGGCGGCACTAAAGAAGGTGTTGCGGGAAGAGATCCTCGACCTTTTGGCAGGAAAACCGCAAGAGCGCGAAGCCGGCGGGTCCAAACCGCATGTCATCATGGTCGTCGGCGTCAACGGTGTCGGCAAGACCACAACCATCGGAAAACTGGCCGCCCGTTTTCTTGGAGAGAAAAAAAAGGTCCTGATTGCCGCAGCCGACACGTTTCGTGCGGCCGCCGTCGAGCAGCTCGCCATCTGGGCCGAAAGATCGGGAGCGGATTTCGTTCGGCACAAGGACGGTGCGGACCCGGCGGCCGTCGCCTATGACGGTATTGAGGCGGCGTGTGCCCGCAATGCCGACGTCGTCCTGGTGGACACCGCCGGCCGGATTCACACCAAAATCAACCTCATGGAAGAACTCAAGAAAATCAAGCGGTCGATGGCTAAAATTATGCCGGATGCCCCCCACGAGGTTCTGCTGGTCCTCGATGCCACCACCGGTCAGAACGCGCTGTCACAAGCCAAACTGTTCAACGAGGCCTTAGGGGTCACCGGTATTGCCCTGACAAAACTGGACGGCACCGCCAAAGGCGGTATCGTGATCAGTATCCACGACAGATTGAACATTCCGCTGCAGTACGTCGGGGTGGGAGAGACGATAGAAGACCTTCAGGTTTTCGATCCACACCGGTTCGTCGAGGCGCTTTTCTGATCGTGCCCATCTGGAGGCTTGAAAATAGAAACTTGAAACTCGGAACCTTCACCCTTTAATTACCGGTGGTGAATCGCGCGTCAGTGCGTCACGCGAAAATCGGCCATTTCCCCGGTATATTTTTCCCACTCGACATCCACTTTGTGCACAACCGCCCGGGGCGCCCCCTCCCGGCACCAGTCCAACATGGTTTCGACCTTGTGCCGCTCGCCTTCAATGACCGCCTCGACCGTGCCGTCGCGTTTGTTCCTCACCCAGCCGTTGACACCAAGTCTTTGGGCGGCCCGCTGGGTCTCGCCCCTGAAGAAAACTCCCTGGACAATTCCGGAGATAATGATATGGGCCCTGACGTTCTCTGCCATGATTGCACCTCTTAATACGAATGCCAGAAATAACGGCAAATCGTATTGAGTGTTATTATTCCAGGAATTAGTTTCACCGCCCATTCGCTGCGCTCATTAGAGACGCAAAGGACGTGGAGGATTTTTTTCTATTCCTTTATATAGAACCCCCCGTTCTTCGGTGCCGACGTTACCGGTCAACCGATGAGCCGGCGCAATTCCGCCGCGTCGATGACGTCCACCCCCAGCTCCCGGGCGCGTTGAAGCTTGGATCCGGGAGAATCGCCGGCGACGACGTAATCCGTGTTGCGACTGACCGTGCTGCTGACCCGTCCGCCTGCGGCCTCGATCACTTCTTGGGCCTGTCGCCGGGTCATGCCGGTGAGCGTGCCGGTCAAAACAAAAGACATTCCGGCCAGCGGTGTCCGGTTTCCGCGGGTTTCATGCCGGACAGCCACGCCTTTTTGCAGCAGTTGCCGCAGCATGTCCTGGTTTTCGGATCGGCTGAAAAAGTTCACGACACTTTCCGCCACAATCGGCCCGACGTCCGTGATGGTCTCGAGTTCTTCCCGGGTGGCCCTCGAAATTGCGTCAAGTCCCGAAAAGTGTTCGGCCAGGATCTTGGCAACATGCTCCCCGACATGGCCGATTCCCAGTGCGTATAAAAACCGTTGAAATGAAATCTGCTTGCTGCTTTCGATGGCGTCGATCAGGTTGCGGGCCGATTTGCTCCCCATTCTTTCGAGACCTTCGACACCCTTTTGATCCAGAGTGAAAATATCCGCGAACGAGTTGAGGACTTTCTTCTCGACCATCTGTTCGACCAATTTGTCACCCAGGCCGTTGATGTCGAAGGCTCCCTTGGCTGCGAAGTGTTTGATGCGTTCTTTGATCTGCGCCGGGCAGTTGGCGTTGACACAGCGGGTGGCGGCCGCCCCCTCTTCGCGAACGACCGACGAACCGCATACCGGGCAGTGCTTCGGCATTTCAAACGGCTTTTCAGTACCGCTGCGTTTGGTGTCAATCACTTTGACGACTTCAGGAATGACGTCCCCGGCGCGTTGGACCAGCACGTGGTCACCGGCCCTGACATCTTTTTTTCTGACCTCGTCCTCGTTGTGCAAGGTTGCCCGGCTGACCGTGACGCCGCCGACCCGAACCGGCTTGAGATGCGCCACCGGTGTCAGTTTTCCGGTGCGACCGACTTGTACTTCGATGGCGTCAACGGTAGTCGTCGCCTGAATCGAGGGGAATTTGTAGGCCATCGCCCAGCGGGGGCTCCTGGATGTATTGCCCAGCTGAAGCTGATCGGAAAGGCGATCGACTTTAATGACCATGCCGTCGATTTCATACGGCAAACCGTGACGTTTTTCTTCCAGCTCGCCATGGAAATCGAGCACCTGTTCGACGGTGACGGCGGAACGTGTGAGGGGATTGATCCTGAACCCCAGCTGTTTCAGAGTCTGAAGGAGATCCCCGTGTGATGCCACATTCAGGTTTTGCATCGATCCGACACCGTAGACGTAGATTCTCAGCGGCCGGCGCGCGGTAATTCTCGAGTCGAGCTGGCGCAGAGAACCCGCAGCGGCATTGCGCGGATTGGCGAATAGGGGCAGTCCTTCCTCGAGCCGTTCCGCGTTCAGCTTCTTGAAGCCTTCCCGTTCCAGAAAGATTTCACCCCTGACTTCCAGAAATTGAGGCGTCTGCTGCCCGTGTGCGTCGAGCAGCACGAGCGGCACGGCCGGGACCGTTTTTACATTGGCGGTGATCACCTCGCCGGTGACACCGTCACCGCGAGTGGCGGCGGTTACCAGTCGGCCGCCCTCGTAGACGAGTCCGACGGCAACACCGTCCAGTTTGGGCTCGGCGGTGTAAAGGACTGTGTTTCTACCCGTCAACTTGCGCACCCGCTCGTCAAAAGCCCGGATATCGGCTTCATTGAACCCGTTTTCGAGGCTGAGCATCGGAACCGCATGCTTTACGGTTTCGAATTTAGCCAGCGGCGGTGCCCCAACCCTCGCCGTCGGTGAATCCGAACTGGCGAGTTGCGGATAGTCGGTTTCGAGCCGGATCAACTCCTGCATCAGGGCGTCGTACTCGGCGTCCGAAATCTCCGGGTCGTCGAGAACATAGTAGCGATGATTGTGATGGTGGAGGGCCGCTCTCAGCTCTGCGACTCTTTTGGTGATGTGTGGATCGATAGGGGTTGGCATAAGCGCTCGATCATCTGGCAGGCCAGGGACCGTCCCGAGGCGAAGGCTTCGGTTTTAAACCCCGGCACCCAGTGTAGTGAAGACAGTTCGTCGGACACCACCAACATGCCGCCGATATCGACGCCCCGATAGTGTGCGGCAGAAAAAAGGGCCGACATCTCCATGTCGACGGCCAGTGCCCCTTCGGCCTGAAAACGCCTTATTTTATCCGGTGTTTCCCTGAAAATGGCGTCCGTGGTCCACACCGCTCCCGCATGCAGGCGGGTGTTCTCCGGGGCCAGCATGTGCCTGATCATTTCGACGGACGCCAGTGTTGGATGTGAAACCGTCGGGGCTTCCCGTGAATCGCAGTAATGAACCGATGTTCCTTCGTCGATAAGGGCTGCGGTCGGCAACAGGATGTCTCCTATTTTTACCGCAGGGGATACGGCGCCGCACCAGCCGAGGAAGAAAAAATGCCGGACGCCCCAGGCAACCAAAGTCTCCAGAAGCATTACCGCATAGGGAGCGCCGACGATCGGACCGACGAGTGATATCGGTTCAGCATCGTTTTGATCTCGGACGAAGAGGCGGCTTGTGAACAGCGGATGCGGCCGCTGCGCCGTCAGGCCCATCGACCGCACCAGTTGATCGAGATCGACGACGGTACCGACCAAAACCGCAAGGCGACC
>JAQAZR010000218.1:0-7246 GCA_032127235.1 Deltaproteobacteria bacterium | reverse complement strand
TTAAAGAGACTGAAATGATTTTAGCCGTTACAGTCGATTTGAAGATCAGCGCAAGGAGATATGGAAAGGCTCTGGAAACCCCCCGGTGCCTTGCGGCAAACGGCCTCCTTGCGCTGTAAGGAGGAAAGATGAATGCAGATTGTGCACACCTTTCTGAACAGCCATGGGCTATTAGGCTGTTCAACTGTTTAGAGACAAAAGGTCGCTCGAGGTTACATGCTGCAGAAAGGACCTGCAGATCCGAATGTGTCAGCGGATCTGCATGCCAGCCTGCCTCGCAGGATTTAACCCAAAAAGAAAGCCGCGGGCAAAAAACCACGGCTGACTGAGTGTTTTTTTTGGTGGAGATGAAGGGATTCGAACCCTCGACTTCAGCGTTGCGAACGCTGCGCTCTCCCAGCTGAGCTACATCCCCAAATGGAAAGGTTATTTTTAACAGAGAAAATCGGTTCGGTCAATTTAAAATCTCATCCATAAAATCTCACCCAAGGTCTGTAAATCATAAGGTGACAGACCCCCCAAAACCGAGAACGAGATGGGTGTTTTGCGATGCAGAAAGCGGTTTTCAATTTCGACCATATTTGTTAAGGTGAACGCCCGGTTACCCGCTGCCGCCCCAAAAGCCTGCCTGCCCCAAAATACCCCTTAACAGGCTGTCGAAGCCTTCAGACAGTGCATTGTTTAGCGGCGGATCATCTATTGTGATTAAACTTAAAGGGAACCACCATGACCTCGGAAATTAAATTACAGGATGCCTTTAAAGGTTACACGCGCGATCAGGACAAGATCCTCCCACCGGAGGAGACCGTGCGCCAGTTGAGAACAAAACTGCAGCAGCTCGACTTGGAAATCCTCGCTCAAACCGTCAGGATCGACAATGGTCGTCTGAACATCCCGGTCTTTTTCAGTTACTGCGGCCGCGACGCCGCTGCGCTGACCGGAACCAAAAAGCAGATGGGCAAAGGCGCCACTCCGGAACAGGCCGAGGCCAGCGCCGTTATGGAACTGGCCGAGCGGTTCAGTTTCTTCAGCTTCGCCAACAATCCGGCTAACTTTGTCGAAACGCCTCATCGGGAACTCACACAACCATCCACACCCTTTGAGATGATCGCTGCTTCGGTTCACGACACCTCGCCGGATCTGGCGGCGGCAAGAGAAATATTTGAAAGCCTTCCGCTGAAGTGGACCCGGGCCTTCAATCTCACGCGCAGGGAGACGGTTTTAATCCCATTCGACTGGTTTTACGCCATCAATGCCTTCAATGGCCCGTCAGCCGGAAACCGTGTGGAAGAGGCCCTGTGCCAAGGCATCTGCGAAATCGTCGAACGACATACCTCTTCGATTGTCAGTCATAAACGCCTCAATTGCCCCGCTATCAATCCGGATTCCGCCAGCGACTCATTGGTCAAGGAGATGCTCGACAAGTACCGCAAGGCCGGGATCGAGTTGTATGCTACCGATTTTACGCTTGAAATGGGCATTCCGACAGTCGGTGTCCTGGCCTACGATCCGGCCACCTTTCCGGCCAAAAGCGAGATCGTCTGGACCGCCGGCACGACCCCGGACCCGCAAAAGGCCTTGAGCCGGGCGCTGACCGAAGTAGCCCAGTTGGCCGGAGATTTCAACAGCGGCACCCGCTATGTCGCCAGCGGTCTGCCGAAATTCACCCGGCTCGAAGACGCCGCTTTCGTCACCCACCCGGAGAAGACCATCGATCTGTCCGAACTGCCGAACATCTCTTCCGACAACATAAGAATCGAGGTGGAACGCTGCATCGCCGAACTCTCCGCCCGGAACCTGGAAGTCTTCGCGGTCGACACCACCCATCCCCTGCTCGGTGTTCCGGCCTTTTACACCATCGTTCCCGGAGCCCACTTCAGGGAGCGTGCGCTGAACACCGGTGTCGGCATGTTTTCAGCCAAACTGCTCGTCGAAAAACTGGGTCCCGTCCGGGCCGTTCGGGAATTGGAGCGCTTCGAAAAACGATTGCCAGGCAAGTACTACATCAGTTTCTACCGCGGCACCTGCCACCTGACGCTGAAAGACCCACAGCTGGCCCTGCGGTATTTCCGTCAGGCCCTCGAACGGCAGCCCAGCCGACAGGACACGGCCGCTATTTACTCCTATATGGGGATCGCTTACAAGGACATGGAAGACTACCGTCTGGCGCTGAATGTTCTCGCGGAAGGGGAAAAATACGACCCGGAGCGAACGGATGTTCACAATCTAATGGGGTTTTGTCATTTCAAGCTGAAAGCACATGCAGAAGCCATCGAATGCTTCAAAAAGGTGATCGCACTCGATCCTTCTTCGGCCATCGACTACGCCAACATTGCCTCGAATTATCGGGACCTCGGACAGAAGGAAAACGCCGTTCGCTATTATCTGATGGCGCTTGAAATCGATCCGTCGATTACCTTTGCCCGCGAAAATCTCGAAAAGCTCGCCCAGACCCTGATCGGGCCCGCCCGTGGCTAAGAACCCTGGAAAAAAATAATTTCACATCTTGCTTGCCTGTGGTTCCGTCACCTGCGTTCCATCCGCCGGCACATATCCCGATATGCGCCGGTGTATGCGTCTTGGCGACGAACCCACATTCGGCGCCATATTGTCGAATTATTTATTTCCATGACCCTAATGCACTCGGAGGTAGTCGGTCCGAGGGCTCAGGCCTGTTTGTTTTCGACCGCCTGCCGCAACCGCGAAATCATGTCGTCGATATCACCGGCCGTGATCTGCATATCCTTGATAAGAGTGGCTATGTATTGTCTGTCGGAATGCTGCCGGTCGAAGTGGGCCGAGATGTCAGTCGTGTCGCCGCCGTATGCCTGGAAACGATCCGTCAGGGTTTCGACCAGGCGCTGCGCAACTTCCTCCAGCAAGCGGAACAGGTAGGTGAACTTCAGGTTTTCCCTGTAATCTTTGAATTGAAATTGAAGAGAATCTTCGGTCAAGCGTTTCATCCGGCGCACACTTTTCTGGAGCGCCTTGACATGCGACCCCTTGGGCCCGGTTTCCTTGCTCTTGAAAACCGTCTTGAAAAACTTGGTGACCGAAAAAAAACCCAGCGAAATGAAGGCTTCGGTTTTTATTTGGGTAGAATACCCTAAAAACGCGACCAGCGGCGGCAGCTTCAAGCCGGCGGATTCCTTGACGGCGGCAACGCTCGGAAGGTCCTGGGAGCGGAAATGTCGGTCCGGGCGCCGATCGATGTCGAATCCGTTCAACACGTTTCTCAATTCCGACAGTCCCTGATCGACAATCCCCTCGTAAGGCTGAAAAATTGAGGCGATGTGATGTTGAATCTTTTCTTCTTCCCGGCGCACGAATTGAACGATCTCGGGGTAGACGACGTTTGTCATCGTCGTATCGAGGGCGAGTTTGAATTCTTGAAAGACCAGGTACAGGGTGTTGAGGAAGCCGTTGTCCTGCAGGCTCTGTTGGAATTGGGTGAAATCGACCCGGTAATCACGGACAAATCCGATGGTTTGGCTGGCGCACGCTCCGGAAGGAAATTCGAA
This sequence comes from Deltaproteobacteria bacterium, assembly GCA_032127235.1. Taxonomy (GTDB): domain Bacteria; phylum Desulfobacterota; class Desulfobacteria; order Desulfobacterales; family SG8-13; genus JARFQH01. The sequence continues at coordinate 3,725 of JAQAZR010000218.1, read as the reverse complement.
GAATCGGTTGACGTCGGCAGTCAATTCTTTCTTGATTTTCGGCACGGCTCCGGCGATTGTGGTCGCAACAACCGTTTTGATCTGGCTGATTCGCTCCTGCTGCTGCGCGATGCCGTCGGCAATCCGGCGGGCATCGCCGTCGCTGCGGGACAACAACTCGCGGTTGATGCCGATCCAATCACTCACGCCGGCCAGGATAACGCCGTGACGTTCGATCTGGCTTTTGAGCATCAGTTGGTAGCGTTTGCGAACCAATCTTTGTTCGAGATCTCTGGTAAACCGTTGCTGTTCGGCTTTTGAAAAACCGACAATTTCCCTTTGTTTGTCCCATTGCGCCAGCCGCAGTTGATCCTTTTCAGTTAAGCTCTCTCTGATCTCACCGAAAAGGCGGTAAAGGGCGGAAAAAGTGTAGAGTTCAGGTGCGGACGCAATCAATCCCAGCTCGTCGGACACCCGCCCTGCCAGGGTTTGCAGGTCGTTGACCGATTCGTGCTCACTGATGTCGGTATTGACCACGAAAAGAAGGTTTTCGATCAACCCCATTTTCCGTATGATGGACAGAAACTTGATGTCGGCTTCCCGCACACCGGTGCGGCTGCTGACGACATAAATGATCAAATGCGCCTGCTGAAGATAATCCTGAATCATGGCCAAATGCAGCGGATTGGGCGAATCGCTGCCCTGGCAGTCGGCAAATTCGGTGTCACTGTCCAGATTCCGGCTCACCAACTCCAACTGCAGGTCTTTGAGATAAACCGCCAGTGCATCATCGCTAACGAACCGCCAGTGGTCGTGCCAGTCGCCGTCATGAAGAATCCTCTCGGCATTCTCGGTCGAGAGAAAATCCCGGATCCGGTCGTAGCCATTCGAGTAGCAGGTCAGCAGGGCCGTGTTCAAATTGCGTGCGCCCTGGGAGACCTGCTGCTCGACCGGAAGGCTGTCGAGCAGTGACCTGAGCGCCGTGCGCCGTTCGGTGTCACGGATATCGAATTGGTCCTTGTCGGCCAGCTTGTTTCCCGCCGGAATAAGGGCCAGGGCCGCAACTATTTCCCGGTTGGCTTCGCCCCATGACTTGAATATCAGCCGGGCCTTGGGATGCTTCCCAGCGCGGATGCGGGTCACGATGGAGGTGACAACCCCGGCCCCACGCTTCAAATAATCGCCTCCCAGCAGAGCATTCAAGAAGGTGCTCTTGCCCGATTTAATGGCACCGACCACGGCGATGCGAAGCGTCTCTTCTGAGAGCTGGCGCTTCAACGTTTGACATGATCGACTCCAATCCTCGAAAGCGCTTTTAGGCATCCCCGGTACGGATACCCCCGAGGAGAGCAGCGCCTCGAGGCCGCGATTGATGATCAGAAGCTCTTTTTTGTAATCACGATAACGATCCATTATCCCCGCTACTATTGATGGTTTCTGCAGCACCGCCACCCGGTTCCGCTGCCTCTTCATATGTCCGGCTGAATTTCGGCGGTTGTGCTGGTAGGGGTTTCGTGCTATGGAAGTCAAACGGATACGACCGGAGCCTATGAGGGACCGATTCGATTTCGGACGGTCGGTGTAAGATTTAAAGGAAAAAGTCTGTCCATGTCAGAAAAACACCCAGAATGTCCGCTGTACAATCCGCTCAACTGCAAAGAGTATCACAATCCCAAGCTATGCGCCTTTGTGAGAAAAGACAAGGCGTGTCTCAAAAAAAAGAAGCCGAAGTTAGAGCAAGGTGCCGAGATGAAGGGTTAACCCGCTAAAGGCCGCCGATTTTTTTGCTTCCCTCCTCACAACTCCCCCAGCATCCTGACCAATCATCACGCCTGCGACGACCCGATGGCCCGCCTGTCGAAAATGGACGGCCCGCTCAGGCATTTCCGGCCGTAGACGACAGCAGTGACGGGTCGATGCCCAAGCGCCTCATGGCCTCCTCCCAGCGGCTTTCTATCGGCCGTCCGAAGATGATCTCTTCCTGGGCCGGAAAGGTCAGCCAGGCGTTCTCTTTTATTTCCGCTTCCAGCTGTCCCGGCCCCCACCCGGCACACCCCAGACACAGAATAAAATCCTGCGGCCCGCGACGCATGGCGATCGCCTCGAGAATGTCGCGGCTGTTGCTCATGGCGAGAGTCGGGCTGATCATTAAACAGGCATCCCAGGAAAAGGGCGGCCCGTGGAGCATAAAAATTTCACCGGTGTGAACCGGTCCGCCGATGTGGACCGGAAGCGAAGAGGCCTTCGGCGTGTATTCTATTTTTAGCTCCTTGAAGATCTCTTCGCACGTCAAGAAGGAGTGCGAGCGGTTGATGACGAGGCCGAGGGCACCTTCTTGGTTGTGTTCGCAAATGACTGTAACGGTTTGGTTGAAATTCGGATCGAGCAATCCGGGCATGGCCATCAAAAAATGGCCCTTGAGTTCTCCCGCCATAGTTTCCATAATTGTCTCCAGACCAAAAATGCTTCGGAATGGAAACTAATTACTGATAACCGTGCGGCTTGTCAAGTTGACGAGAAGATCAATATTTTTGACAGTTCGGCCCATTTTTCCTATTCTAAGCGTCCATTCTGGGTTTTATTAACACCACGGATCAGTTTCCGTAGTTTCATGACCCAAAGATGGCCGTTGAAACGACAGTCACATCATGGAGGCGGCATTGCAAAAGGTAAATAAAAACATAAAGAAAATGCGTGCAGCTGCAGAGTCGATCTTTAGGGCCGGCCTGGCGGCCGTTGCGCCTGAGAGCGCGGTGGCGCGTTACTGCCGGATCGAAGCCGAGCGGCTTTGGGTCGGTGAGCGCTGTTACGATCTCGCCGAATTTAAAAACATTTACGTGATCGGTTGCGGGAAAGCCGGCGCCGCCATGGCAAAGGCCCTGGAGAGGCTGCTGGGCGAGCGGATCACAGCGGGGATCGTCATCGTGAAATACGGTCACCTGGCCCATCTGAGCCGAATCCGGATCGTCGAAGCCGGCCACCCCGTTCCGGATCGCCGTGGCGAGGAAGGGGCCCGCCGTATCCTCGCCCTCGCGGAATCAGCCGGACACGACGATCTTGTCCTTTGCCTGATATCCGGCGGCGGATCGGCCCTCCTGCCGTTGCCGGCTGCCGGGCTGAGTCTGGCCGACAAACAGGCTACGGCAAAGGTACTGATCGCCAGCGGGGCGACCATTCACGAAATCAATGCCATCCGCAAACACACCTCGGCCATCAAAGGGGGTCTACTGGCTCGGGCCGTGCACCCAGCGACGCTCGTAACCCTGATCCTCTCGGATGTCGTGGGCGACGATCTGGATGTGATCGCCTCGGGTCCTTGCGTTCCGGATGCCAGCTCGTTCGAGGATTGCCTGGCCATTTTTAACGACTACCGGATTGCCGACCAACTGCCGGAGGTTGTGGTCGAACACCTGAGAGCCGGTGCGGCCGGCAATATACCGGAAACACCCAAAGGGGGAGATCCTGTTTTTCGGCACGGATTTCAACTGATCGTCGGCAGCAACATCGATGCCGTCAAAGCGGCCGGCGCCGAAGCTGCACGAATCGGCTACCCGCCCCTGATTCTGTCCTCGATGCTGGAAGGCGACACTCGTCAGGCGGCCCTTCTGCACGGCGGCATTATCAAGGAGGTGCTCAAGTCCGGTCACCCGGTACCACCGCCGGCCTGCATCCTCTCCGGCGGAGAGACAACGGTCGTGATTCGCGGCAAGGGTCTCGGCGGACGGAACCAGGAATTCGCACTGGCC
>JAQAZR010000217.1:0-3179 GCA_032127235.1 Deltaproteobacteria bacterium | reverse complement strand
GCCGCCGGCACCGGCTCGTCCGCAGATTTTTGCGGTGCTTGGGCTGCATCTTTTTCCTTTTCATCTTCTTCGGCCTTGACTTCCTCGGGCGCCTCGGATCGCGGGGGCTCTTCGGGGGGTTCCTGTTCCTCTTCCTTTTTTGGGGTGTCATCGGCTGCGGGTTCAGGTTCCGCCGTGTCTTTATCGTCGGACCGAGTCTCGGTGTCAACCCTGGCAATCACATCGCCCACTCTCATCTCATCGCCTTTTTTGGCGAGCAGTTCCGTGATCTTGCCTTTCACCGTCGAGGGAATTTCGACCAGCGCTTTTTCCGTTTCAAACTCAACCAGCACGTCGTCGATGTCGATCATGTCACCGACTTCAACCAGCACCTGGATGATTGTTCCCGATTCGACATTCTCACTGATTTCCGGAATTTTGACTTCCTCTATCATACCGACTCCTTAATTACTCCGCCCTGAAAAATAGCACATTCAGGATAACAAATTGTTATTTGAACACTGAAGACTGGTTTTTTATCATAGGTTTGGCGGATTAATTAATTTATGCTGCGCATTTATTTTTTTTATTTTTATTCATGTTGACTGCTTGTATAGAAAGAAACATAGTAGCATTTAGATAGCGGAGTAATTCGTGCCTTCCGTTTAAAACAATATTTCCGGATGGCCGCTAACTGAACAAAGGATTTGCTTTTTCCGTGTCAATATCAAGCTGCTTGCGGGCTTTTTTTACCAGTGACATGTTTATCCGCTTCTCACGCGCCAGGGCGCCAAGGGCCGCATAGGCAATATGGCGGGCGTCCACCTCAAAGAAATCGCGCAGGCAATCGCGGGTGTCGCTGCGGCCATAACCGTCGGTGCCGAGCAAAATCGTCCTTCCGGGCAGCCATTTGGCAATCGAGCCCGGCAGGGCTTTAAGATAATCCGAGGCCAAGATGAAAACGCCTGTTTCGTTTACCAGCTGCTGCTGGAGATAAGACAATTTCGGTTCCCGGTCCGGATGCAGAAAATTCCAGCGTTCGGTGTCGATGCCGTCCCAGTAGAGGTTCTTGTAGCTGGTGACACTCCAGACATCCGCGGCCACACCATAATCGTTTTCCAAAAGTGCCTGGGCCTTGAGCGCCTCATTTAAAATGGTCCCGCTGCCGAACAAGTGGGCTTTGATTTTGGCCCTTTTATTGTCGGCGGCCCGAAACTTATACATGCCTTTGAGGATACCCTCCTCGACGTTTTCCGGCATGGCGGGCATTTTGTAGATTTCGTTCATGATGGTCAGGTAGTAGACGATGTTTTCGCCGTCTTCCAGCATGCGGCGCAACCCCTCGCGTACGATGACCGCCACTTCGTAGGAAAAAGCGGGGTCGTAGGCCAGTACCGAGGGGTTGCCGTAGGCGAGGATGTGCGAGTGGCCGTCCTGATGCTGCAGACCTTCGCCGGCCAGGGTCGTACGCCCGGCGGTGGCGCCCAGCAGAAAGCCGCGGGTCTGAGCGTCGCCGGAAGCCCAGATCAGATCGCCGATTCGCTGAAAGCCGAACATCGAGTAAAAAAAGAAAAACGGAACCATGTTGATGCCGAAGGTCGAGTAGGCCGTGCCGGCCGCAATGAACGACGACATCGCTCCGGCCTCGGTGATGCCCTCTTCGAGAATTTGTCCGTCCTTGACCTCTTTGTAGTACAAAAGACTTTCCTTGTCCACCGGCTCATAGTTTTGGCCAACATGCGAGTAGATGCCGATTTTGCGAAACAAGGACTCCATGCCGAACGTGCGGGCTTCGTCCGGCACGATGGGCACGATGTACTTGCCGATCTTTTTATCGCTTAAAAGTTTGCCCAGCAGATGTACCATCACCATCGTGGTGGCAACCTCCCGATCAGCGGTGCCCTCGAAAAATTCCGCGTACATTTCCCTGGCGGGGGGGCGAAAGACCGGCACCGACTCAAAGCGTGCGGGCAGCTGTCCACCCAGTTCGCGACGTCGCTCCTGGAGGTACTTCATTTCATCGCTGTCGGGCGCCGGACGATAAAAGGGCATCTCATTGATGGCCGAGTCCGGTATGGGAATTCCAAACCGGCTTCGAAAATGCCGTAATTCCTGCTCGTTGAGGGCCTTTTGCTGATGGGTGACGTTGCGGCCCTCACCGGCTTCGCCGAGGCCGTAGCCCTTGATGGTTTTGGCCAGGATGACCGTCGCGGCGCCTTTATGCTCCACGGCCGCCTTGTAGGCCGCGTAAACCTTCTGCGGGTCGTGACCGCCGCGCCTCAGTTTTTGCAGCTGCTCATCGGTGTAGGAGCGAACCATCTGTGTCAATTCAGGGTATTTACTGAAAAAGTCCTTGCGAATGTAATCACCGCCGCTGACCGAATACTTCTGGTACTGACCGTCGGGGACCTCTTGCATGCGCTTGACCAGCAACCCGTGTTCGTCCTGGGCCAGCAGCGGATCCCAATCGTGACCCCAGATCACCTTGATGACATTCCAACCAGCGCCGCGGAAGGTTGCTTCGAGTTCCTGAATGATTTTACCATTGCCGCGCACCGGTCCGTCGAGGCGCTGCAGATTGCAGTTGATAACAAAGATCAAATTTTCGAGTTGTTCGCGCGCCGCAAGCGTGATGGCGCCGAGAGATTCGGGTTCATCCAACTCCCCGTCACCGAGAAAGGCCCAGACTTTCCGGTCGTAGGGTTTCGCCAGATCGCGATCTTCCAGGTAGCGGTTGAAGCGTGCCTGATAAATCGCCATGATCGGCGACAGTCCCATCGAAACCGTCGGAAACTGCCAGAAATCCGGCATCAGATACGGGTGGGGGTAAGATGACAACCCTGGTTCTTTTTGCAGTTCGCGCCGAAAATTTTTCAGATGCTTTTCTGTGATGCGGCCTTCCAAAAACGCGCGGGCATAGATACCGGGAGCCGCATGACCCTGAAAGTAAATAATATCTCCGGGGTGCTTGGCCGTCTTGGCCCGAAAAAAATGATTAAAGCCGATTTCATACAGTGTCGCACAGGAGGCATAGGTGGAGATATGCCCGCCGATGCCGGAGTGTTGGCGATTTGCCCGCACAACCATGGCCATGGCGTTCCAGCGAATGATGCTCTTTATGCGGCGCTCGATCTCACGGCTGCCCGGAAACACCGGCTGGCGTTCAACGGGAATGGTGTTGATATAAGGGGTATTGGCAG
>JAQAZR010000216.1:0-3580 GCA_032127235.1 Deltaproteobacteria bacterium | reverse complement strand
CAAAACCGTGTGTAACGTCGTCACCACCGGCATGCGCAGAGCACCCAATAGTTTCAGCAGGTGGCTGCCGGCCGGACCGCCGAAAAGTCCGTATTCATGTTGCACGCAGACAATATCCGTGTGACTGATATTTAGGAATTGAGACGCCATGCTATAATCGCTCAATTTGTTCTGGTTGATCTCAAAACGCACTTTTTCAGGATATGGATATCCCTCGGGTTTGTCGTTCATGACCGCCGCCCAGCTATAAATATCGGGGGCTTCCGCAGATAAGCCTTCAACCAAGTCCGTGGTGAAGGTCGCAATTCCGCACTGGCGGGGAAGATAGTTGCCGATTACGGCAACCGAATCGATTCCCTCGTAATACTTAATAACAGATGTCATAACCACTGCCTTTTTGCTTCCACTTCTCGATTAGTGTTTGCCAGTACCTGGATCGAAAGTTTGATTCTATTTTCGTGCTAATGCTAAAGCTTGCAACCGACACCCTCTTCGAGGGCCTGATTCAGATCGCTGGTGATGTCGTCAATGTCTTCGATGCCGATGCTCAGCCGGATAAAGTCTGGTGTGACCCCCGCCGCCAATTGCTCTTCTTCGCTTAGCTGCTCGTGGGTGGTCGAGGCGGGGTGGATGACCAGACTCTTGGCGTCACCGATGTTGGCCAGATGGCTGAACAACTTCACGCTTTCGATAAATTTGACGGCCGAGTCCTTGCCGCCGCTGATCCCGAATCCGACCAACGCCCCCTGTCCATTCGGCAGATACTTGTCCTTCAGGTGATAGGTCGGCGAGGATTCCAGACCCGGGTAACGGACCCAGGAGACACATTTGTTATTTTCCAAAAAGCGGGCGACCTGCAGGCCGTTTTCCGAGTGTTTGGCCATGCGCAGAGACAAGGTTTCCAGCCCCTGGAGAAACAGCCAGGCATTGAAGGGACTCATCGCCGCGCCCATGTCCCGCAGGCCGATGACACGCGCCCTCAAGATGAAGGCCAGGTTGCCGAAAGTCTCCACGAATTTCAAGCCGTGGTAGGCCGGCTCCGGTTCGATGAAGGCTGAAAACCGGCCGGAACCCTTCCAGTCAAAGTTGCCCGAATCGACGATCAGACCGCCGATGGAGGTGCCGTGACCGCCGATGAACTTGGTTGCGGAGTGAATGACGATTGCAGCCCCGAATTCGAACGGACGCAGGAGATAGGGCGTGGTGACGGTGTTGTCGACCACCAGGGGGATGCCGTGTCGCCGGCCGACTTCTGCGATGGCGGCGATGTCGACGATGTTGAGTTTGGGGTTGCCGATGGTTTCGGTAAAAAAGGCCCTGGTCTTGTCGGTCACGGCTTTTTCCCAGGCCGCCGGGTCATCGGGCGGGACGAACTTGACCGTAATGCCGAGCTTTTTGAACGTGTGGCTGAACAGGCTGACCGTGCCGCCGTAGAGATCGGTGGACGAAACGATTTCGTCGCCGGCCCCGGCCAGGGTCAGCAGCGCCAGCGTTTCGGCCGCCTGGCCGGAAGCCAGCGCCAGGGCACCGACCCCGCCCTCCAGCGACGCGATGCGTTGTTCGAGCGCGTCGACCGTGGGGTTCATTATGCGAGAGTAGATGTTGCCGAATTGGCGCAGTCCGAAGAGATCGGCCGCGTGGGCGGTATCGTCGAACGTGAAGGACGTGGTCTGGTAGATGGGCACGGCCCGGGCCTTGGTTTCTTTGTCGGGTGTGTGACCGGCATGCACCGCCCGTGTGGCAAACCCTTTCATGTGTTCAGTCATGGATCGTCTCTCCTTTTCAAAGCATATTAAACAGCATTTCAAAAAAAAAGTATTGGGGCCAATACAGATAGGATTTCCCGGATCGGCCGTTCAGTCGCCCTGCAGCAGTTGCATGCCTTTCAATGCGGCGCCCCACAGGCCGCTTTCCTCATCGGCATTCAGGAACACCGGAAGGCGGTCCAGTACGTGCGACATGACTTCCGTTTTTCGGAAAGCACGGGCGAATTCCCGGTGCGTCACCAGTTCGGGTAATTTGGCAGCGACCCCGCCCGAGATGTACACGCCGCCGAAGGCCACCACCGCAAGGGCGTAGTTGCGACTGAGCCGGCCGAGGAAGCGCGCCATCCACCTCAGTGTTCCGGATTCGTCGGTCAGCCTGCCCGCCACCTCCGCCGGTTCGAGGCGTTCTCCGGTCAAAAAATGATGCAGTCGGCTCAGGCCGCTGCCGGAAACGACCGTTTCAGCTCTGACATAGGGCTCGCCGGTATCCTTTAGCAGATAGTGCATGTAGTTGACTTCCGCTGCCGATTCAAAAGGAAAACTGGCATGACCACCCTCGGACCCCAGGGCCGTGTAACCCCCTTTTTCCAGCGGTATCAGGGTCGCCTGGCCCAGACCGGTTCCCGCTCCGATAACCGCCAGCGGCGCGGCGGGGTCGACCGTTCCTGGAAGGATCCGGCGGGCGGCATCCATCACCGGCGTTCGGCAGGCAAACGCCTGGGCAACGAAATCATTGATCAGGGCGCACTTCTTGAGGCCGAGTGCTCCGGCCAGCTCGGACAGGTCGATGTCCCAGTCGATATTGGGCGGATTGCTGTAAGTCTTGTTTATGATCGGCCCGGCGACGGCCATCACCGACACGTCCGCTGCCGAGGCCGGCAAATCGAAATTTTCATTTTCCAACTGATCGAGCATGGCTTTCATAGAATCAAATTCGGCGGTGTTCAGCCAGAGCGACCGGATGAGTTCCAATTGCCGGTCTTCACCTGTCCTGAAAGCGGCAAAGCGGCTGTTGGTCCCGCCGATGTCGGCAGCCAGAATGGTCTTCATAATGGTTCCTCTCGATTTTTCCGGATGCATCTTTTCCGGATACATCTGGGCAGATCCTGCGGCAGCAGAGCCGCCGCCTCTCCGTCCAGGAGCCAGATGATTTCCCCGTGCTGCGGAGCGATCCTTTGGGGCGGCAGTTGAGCGGATGCATCCGTCAACAGCGAACGAACCACAACCGCTTTTTTCGATCCGGAAACCAGAAAGACGATACGGCGGGCCTGGTTGATGATCGGCAGCGTCAGGGTCAGGCGTTCGACGTTCGGTGTTCCGCCCTTGACGGCCGTCACCCAGCGCGTCGTCTCCACTGCGCTGTGGTCGCCGGGAAATATCGAGGCCGTATGGCCGTCCTCGCCGACACCCAGCACGATCAGATCGAAAACCGGCTCAGTGCTGGCGATGCAACTGAAATGGCGTCTCAGTTCCTGTTCGTAATCGTCGGCTGCCGCATCTGGCGGCTTTCGCGACCTCATGGGATGGAGGTTGCCGACCGGTATCGTCAGCTGCTTCAGAAAATCTCTTTCGGCGCTGCCGAAGTTGCTGTCCGGGTCGGTTGTCGGCACCAGGCGTTCATCGACCCAGAACATGTGGGTGTATTTCCACGGAATTTTCGAGCGATAGGTTTCCTCGGCCAGGAGCCGGTGCATGGGCCGCGGCGTGCTGCCGCCGGACACGGCCACCGTGAAAAAACCTGTGCGAGCGACACTCGCGACGGCGGAGCTTCGGAACAGTTCGGCGCCTTCTATAGCCAGACGCTCTATGCCGGA
>JAQAZR010000215.1:0-4169 GCA_032127235.1 Deltaproteobacteria bacterium | reverse complement strand
GCAGGCGCTGGCTTAGCCGGCTCAAGATTTTGTCGCGGTGAACGTGGTCTCTGGCAATCTGCGGCCGGTGCAGCTTGGTGCGCAGGATGGGTTCATTAATTATTTTGCCTGTCATGGAATTTATTTGTATTTTGGTATTTGGCATTATTTTAGGCGGGCATGCAAGACCTTTAATCTGAAACCTAAACCGACACTGCCGATGTTCATTGTTATATTCTTAGGCTTGAAATATCAAGCAGCGGGCGACAATGGGTAAGACAATTTATGTGTGACAAGACACTGGAACTCGATCCACTTTTATTGAAAACTCAATAATTCCAGTCGGTTTGCAAGGTAATTCAGGCGGCGGTTTGCTGACAATCTGAAAATATAGAGAACATTTTAATGGCTCTCCGAGGCGAACGAGTTGCGAACCATTCCGCACTATATTGCTTCTCTTACTTTATATAGCGATTCTGCAACTCAGTCCAATTTCCCGTTTCCATGAATTTCAGCAACGCCTTGTTTATCGGTTTGCGGAGCGAACTTTTTTGCTGTAAAGCAATGCCCACGAAATATTCATCGAAGGTTCCAGGTAGCACCTGCACTCGACCGGGGAACTCACTCCTGACGAGATACTTCAATATTGTTTCATTAAAAACAAAAGCATCGATCCTATTGGTGGCAACCGCCTTCAACCCTTCCTGTATACTGTCAAAGGAAATTACGGCTATTCCCTTTTGGGTCAGAAAGCCGAAACTTTCGGATCCGGGCATCGATCCGACTTGCGCATTGTAGAGATCATTGAAACCGTGAATCTTGCCTCTCAGCTCGCTAATGGTCAGAGAAGTCGTAATGTTGGCCGTAAAGCTGGCGATAAAAACGACTGAAAAAATCATCCAGATGAGCCCGACAACTCGCCCGCCGATTGTCTTGGGTGCTTTATCCCCATAGCCCACGGTGGTCATTGTCACCACGGCCCACCAGATGCCGTGACCGATTCCCGCGACAGTCCCATCACCGAACATTTCGCTGTTGCGCCGTCTTTCAAATGACCATACGATTATTCCGGCTGTTAGGGACATCAACATCAGCAATCCAAGCGCTTTCAAAGTTTGCTCTGAAAATATACTTTCAAAAACGCGGGCCCATCTGTATTCGACACCTTCTGCCGGTACCGCAATGGATAGTCCCGTTTTCAAATATGATTGACTAAAATCCATGGTTGGTTCAAAACTCGCCCGGGCCGGTAAAGAAGGGATGACATCAATTTCTCGTTTTTCGAGGGCTTCTATCATATTCTCAAGGCGACTAAACTCCCGAAATTCGAATTGAACGCCCATGTGCTGAGCCACCGCCTGCCAAAGTTCGACGCTGAAGCCCTCCCATTTATTATCAGCCGTTTTTATGTAGGCTGGCGGAGCGACGATCACCCCCACCTGCAGCGCGCGTGGAGTTGCACGCTCATCTTGAGAAAAGGCACTCTCTGGGAAAAACAAAAGAACCCAGAGCCATATCATTCCGCAAGCTACACCATAAATAGCCTTATGATTCGATTGCTTCCGGTTCTTCATTTCAATTATTAGCTTGCCTCCCTAAGCTTGCCGCTTGGATCGCCGCAACAATCTCATGGCTGAGCTTGGCCAGCGCGCGGCTCTGGGCCATAACCAAAGCATCATAACCCGATCCTGTCACCGGCTCGCGGATGCTGGAGCGGCTCACCGCGAGCAGCTCCTTGTCCTTGCCTCCGACGATGCTCCAGCGCGCCACCAGCCAGGCGTCTTCTCCCAAATCGCCATCGAAGCGAACCACATCCAGGATGATCTGATAGTCCATTGGCTCGGACAGCCGCCAGGGATAAATGTATATTCGTTCGGTCGGCAGCAGCAGCCCGATGTTTTCTGCCAGCACGTTGGTCAGGTTGTCCTTGAGGGCCCCCGCCCAAAGATCGAACTCGGCTTTCACCAGCCGGTTGTCGCCGGCGTTGGTGACGAGCTTGGACTGGTCGAGATAATCGGCCAGCTTGATCGGGCCGATGCCGATACTCGTATCACGCGCCGGGGTGTCGCTTTTCGCCATGGCCTTGTCTTCGGTTAGCGGGCTCAGCGCATAAAACCGCGGCGATTGGCTCTTGCCCAGGCAGCCGTTCAAAAAGAATAGGCCCATCACCAGAATCAGCGGTAACCAGCGGAAAAAGGGCACATCTCTCATTTTATTTTTCTCCTGATTTGCCGCGGCCTTGAATCAAGGCCTCGGGTTGTTGATCCAGCGTATTGGCCAGCTGCCGAATCGAGCGGGCCGCATCGGAAATCGCCTTTAGGGTGGCCTCAAGTTCGACGATCAGCGGCGCGTCTTGGGATAGGACGTCTCTTGCCCCCGCCAGGGTTTTGTCAAGGCTGCCCGCCAGCGAGCCCAGCTGCGCGTCTGCATCCCGGGCCAATTTATCGAAATCTGCCACGGTCCGGTTGACGTTGTCTGCGAGTGGACCCACCTGTCCGTCCACGTTTTTGACCAGTTTGCGGGCATCGCGCACCGTTGCGTCTAGATCGTCGGCCAACGGGCCGACCCGGGCGTCCAGATTTTGCACCAGTCGACGAGCATCGGTCAAGACACCTTTGAGTTCACCGATGCTGGTTTTCAGGTCCGGGTCGTTGACGAGCCGGTCGATTCCGGCCAGGGTGTTTGTGAGGTTTTTTTCCATTCCCTCCAGATCGAGTTTTTGAAGCGCATTGGCCAGCCGCGCGGTGGTGGAAGGGATGGTGGGTATCTCGAGAAGGTCCCCGGCAGGGCTTCTGAGATGGACTGGGCTGCCGGGATGAAAATCGAGCTCGATCATCAGCTGACCGGTAATGAAGCTCTGCATCGCCAGCACGGCCCGCAGGCCCTCCTCGATGAGTTTCTGCGTATTTTCTCGGGGATTTCTATGTATTTCCCGATTGCCTTCATCCACCTGGAATTTATCCGGCTCGATTTCGATGATCACCGGAATTTCTATCCTGGAATCTTGGGGATCTACGCGAAGAATGATGCTTTCCACCGAGCCGATCTGAACGCCCTGGAACAGCACCGGCGCGCCCACGTTCAACCCCTTGATGGAGCCGTCGAAGTACAGAACGTATTTATTGGTCTTCTTGAAGAACTTGCCCGAGCCGAAAACCACCAGGCTGGCGGCCAATAGGACCACCGCGACGACAACAAAACCGCCGATCATCATCCTGTTCGCTTGCTTGGCCATCTGTTCCCATCCTTTGATGCTCTAAAATGAGCGTTTAAGATTTCTCCCCGCGGGTTAAGAACAGCCGCAGCGTGGGGTCCCTGGTTTCGGCCAAAAGTTTCCTGGGGTTGCCCGTGGCCGTCATGGTCCGCTTGGAAACATCCAGGAATACCGAGTTGCTCCCGATGGCGAATATGCTCGCCAGCTCATGGGTCACTACCACCATGGTGGTCCCCAGGCTGTCGCGCAGCTCAAGGATCAGATCATCCAGCCGCCGCGCGCTCACCGGGTCCAGTCCGGCCGAAGGTTCGTCGAAAAAAAGAATCTCAGGATCGAGCGCCATCGCCCGGGCGATTCCGGCCCGCTTCTGCATTCCGCCGCTGATCTCCGAAGGGTAGAACTCTTCGAACCCGGCCATGCCCACCAGCGCCAGCTTCAGCTTGACAACCTCGCGGATCCGGCCGGGTCTCAAGTCCGTGTAGGTCTCGAGCGGCAGGGCGATGTTCTCGGCCAGGGTCATCGAACTCCACAGCGCCCCGCTCTGGTACATCACCCCGCCCCGACGGATGATCCGATCGCGGGTCGGCGCATCGGCACCCCAGAAATCTTGGTCACCGTAAAACACCTGGCCCTTGGCCGGGGACTTAAGGCCGATCAGGATCGTCATCATGGTGCTCTTGCCGCAGCCGCTGCCGCCCATGATGATGAAGATGTCCCCGCGGTTGATCGTAAAGGTCAGATCCCGCATGAGCACAAAATCCCCATAGGCCATGGTCAGATCCCGCACCGTTATGTGGGCTTCTTTTTCAGCCATGTTTTTTTAGCTCACCGCAAAGGCGCAAAGAGCGCAGAGTTTATTTTTCTTTATGTTTTCCGCTGAGACACCGGAAAACATAAAAAGCCATCGCCAATGGCGAACAGACAACGGATAGAGAGCGAAAGAATTCCTCTGCGTCCTTCGCGTCTCGAGCGAAGC
>JAQAZR010000214.1:0-6192 GCA_032127235.1 Deltaproteobacteria bacterium | reverse complement strand
GGCCGCAACGCCATTTTGGAGCCCACTGCGTGTCGTGCGCTTGGGCAAAGGTACTGTTGGTGTCATAAGTCTCATCCACGTGATTGTACCGACCGATTTCTTCGGACTGGGTCATGTCCAGTCGGTCGGCAGCAGCTTCCGAAAATCTTTCGCCTACCCATAACCTATTTTCTATCACCTATAAACCTTCTTTTCACTATCCATCTGACCTGCAGCACGTGTTAATTCTTGACAAGCAACAGAATTTATGAGTTAATTAATATATTTATCCATGATGTATTCTATATGATATCGGCATATTACAAAATCTGGAACGACAGGCAACCATGATGTCAGATGATGCCGATCAAAGCACTTTTCGTTGACAAATTTGGAGCGTCGATTTGGCCAAGAAGGACGAAATTTCCTCAACCGAAAAACTTCTGGACTTGATTCGCAACCAAGGTGACGCACCGGAGAAGATCGAAACGCCGGCCTCCCAGTCGATCTCCACGCGCATCAGCAGTGGTCTGAAAAATACCGTATCCCTCAAAAAAGCGACCACCGTCGGGGTCGATATCGGCTACGACGACCTGAAACTGGTCAAAGTCAACAACGCCTCGCATCAAAAGCACGAATTGATCGATTACCTCCGCGTGCCTTTCGAGCCCGACCTGCATCCCGCGCATCCCGACTTTGCCAAATTCCTGCGAAAGAACCTGAGCCGCTTTTGCGGGTCATCCAAAAACCTGGAGTTCTGGAGTTGTATTTCATCTGCACGAGTCGAGTTGCGCTACCTGAAGATACCGAAAGTTGCCCAGAAACAACTGAGCAATGCGGTCTACTGGTCCCATAAAAAGGTTGCCCCCTATAAAGAAGGCGAGGTGATCTTCGATTTCGAGATCCTGGGTGAAATTCTCGACGACGGAACGCCGAAATATGCAGCGGTTTCATTCACTGCGCCGGAAAAAGAAATCCAGTTCCACAAGAACCTGTTTTCGAAAAGCGGATTTCCCCTGAAGGGTATTTCCATCGTGCCCTTCGCCTTTCAAAATCTATTGCGTACCGGCTGGGTCAATTCAAAAGTCAAAACGATCTCAAGCTTATATATCGGACGCGACTGGTCGCGTATCGACATTTTTTCAGGTGGCAACCTCGTCCTGTCCCGCGGTATTAAAGCCGGTATAAAAACCATGAACGAGGCGATGCGCGGGGAAATCATCGAAAATGATTACGAAGGCTCGATCGAAATTATACCGGAAATGATGGCATCGGCCGAGGATAAACCGCCAGATCAAAGATCCGGCCAACCGAAATTCGACACTGAAAAAGCACAAAAGATTTTTTTCGGGCTGCTGTACGACGTTTCCCCAAAAACCGATGAATCGACCACCTTGCAACCGGAAGAGGAGGAAATCTTCCGAATGATCCTGCCGGCGCTCAAACGCCTGGGTCAGCAGGTGGAGCGGACCTTCGATCACTATGCCGCCAACTTCGACAGTGAACGTGTGGAAAAACTCTACATCTCCAGTACGGTCCGCCCCCATCGCCGCATTGTCGACTACATCGGGGACGAACTCGGACTGCCGCGGGAAACATTCGATCCGTTCGTCACGGCTCCCGAATATCTGGGTGATGTCGAGGCGCCTTTGTCGGAAGCCGAAAGAGGATCATATGCACCGGCAATCGGTATGGCGCTTTCCGCCAACTCACAGACACCGAATTTTCTCCATACTTACAAGGAAAAGGCCAAAGCCGCTCGAACCAAATTGCTCAACAAGGTTACGGCCATCGCCGCTCTCGTTCTGCTGGCGATCTGTGTCGGATTTTACAGCTGGCAGAATCGTCTGATCGAAGAGAAAAAAGGCGACATCAAGCGGCTCCAGAACCAACTGAGCACGTACAGAGTCCCCGTTGACCAAAAACTGATTCTCAATCTGGTCGAAAAGACGAAAAGTAAAAGCCAGGAATTTCTGGAATTCAGCCGAAAATACTTGAGCGTTGTCGCCCTGACGGAGATATCGAACTTAACGCCCACCAACATTCGTCTGACCAGCATTTCGGTCCGTTTTTCCGACAAGGCCGGCGGCAAAGAACCCCCGCAGAAAAACGTGATTTTGGAGGGCATTATACTCGGCGACCGAACGGAATTCGAATCGGCCCTGGCCGGTTATTTGATCCAACTCAGCGGATCTCCCCTGTTCAAACAACCGGTGATCAACCAGAAGGAACCCGGTTTTTTCAACGACAAGGAAGTGCTGCGGTTTACGGCGCAGCTCAAGCTCGTTTAAAATCGCTATGGCCAAAATAAACCTGACATCGGTTCCCACCAAAAGTCTTTTGAATGTGATCATTTTCGGCGGCGGTATCATCCTGTTCGTGCTGTTGGCCATAATACCGGCGCAAAGAGAATCCAAAGCGCTCGATGGTCGGATAGAAGAGATCAGTGAACGGATCAAAGAAGAACAGATCCTGACACCGCTCTACGATAGCCTTCTCAAAAAGACGCAGATGAAGCCCCCCGAGGGACTGAATGTGGTTCCGCTGGAGAAATTGAAGCGGGGCGAAACCGACAAGGTCGGCCGGACTTTTCAGAAAATGGCCAAAGAAAGCAACCTTCAGCTGGCTGAATTTTCTCCGGAAATTCAATCGATGATCGGTGAAACCGGCAACCTGAAAGTCAGCCTGCTGTTGAGGGGGGACTTTTTTAATTTGCAGCCGTTCCTGCTTCAGATCTGCCAGCTGCCTTATCTGGACAAGATCGAGGAGATTACGATCAAGTCGGCCAGTGACACGAAAGAGTTCCGGCTGCGGTTGCATCTGGCCCGTGAGTAGATATTTGCCGGCAGCTTTCGGCTTCGGGCCCGTGCCGGATCATGAAATCTTCTCTTAATTTGATGGTTGAATAGTGATATGATAAAAAAATTCATGCGGTTTTATGCCGCGAGCCCTTCTTTAAGCGTCGGACCTCACGAACACCGACTGACCGATCACGGCTCCCGGTCGCGGCCGCATCGCCCTTGAGGCCCCGAAAATGTCCAAGCGGGAAAAAATTATTCTGATCATCATGGCACTGACGGTCGTTTACGGTTTCTATGCCTTGTTTCTTGAAAACCCGTCAGCCGGTATCCCGAAGTTGGCCGCCTCCGGAAACAAGCTGGATACCTTCAACAAATTCATCACCAATGTCGCCGCACTGGTCAAGGGCGGCGTTTCGGAAGAAGACACCTATATCATCGATAAAATTCCGGTCAAATGGACCAAAGATCCTCTTTTGAACACCAGAAAAGAAGTCACCTTCAAACCGGAAAAGGAAAAACTGAACGAAGCTAAAAAGGAAGCAACCGCCCGGGAGCTTGGCATGGTCTATACGGGCTTTTTAAACATGGGCAACCGAAATCTCGCCATCATCAACGGAAACGAATACGAAAAGGGCGAAAAACTGCCGGACAGCGGCCATATCGTCGAGGAGATCTACCCGAACAGGGTGGTTTTCGGCATCAAGGGCAGCAAAAAGAAAATCACCGTTAAATTGGAAGAAATGCAATAGAGCAGCAGGGGAAAATGGCATCCTACGACAGAACCGATCAATTCTTGGTGCGTCTGACCAGCTTCTTGCTGGTGACTGCCCTTATTTTGGGCTGCACAACGCCTCCGCCTCCGTCTGAGAAGGGCATTTTCGATGAATGGAAAGCCAGGGTGGCCGAATCCCAGGCGTATTCCCCGTCGCCCAAAAAACACACACGGGAATCGATGGCAGGCGATCATCGTAACACAGCCGCCAAGGCCGATGTTTTGCAGCCGCCCCCGGAAAAGCTGCTGCCGACCCGTAAAATCACCATGAAAATGAACGACATCGACGTTCCGGTTTTGTTGCGAGCCCTGGCCCGGATCGCCAATCAGAATATCATGCTCAACGATAAGGTCACGGGCAAGATCAACATCAATATCACCGAAGCTCCCTGGGATCAGGTTTTTAAAAGCACACTGCGCACCCAGGGTCTGACCTATGCCTGGGAGGGAGACATCATCCGCGTCATGACGGTGCAGGACATGGAGACCGAACTGAAGCGGGAGGAGCAGAGAAATCAGCTCGACAAGGCAGAGCCGCTGACGACAGAAGTCGTCAAAATAAGCTATGCCAGCGCGATCAAGCTGCGGGAAAATATGCAACAGTTCCTGTCGCTCGACAGGGAAGGCAAGCCTTTGGGGTCGGTGCTGGTGGACGAACACACCAACTCCCTGATCATCCAGGCCATTCCCAGTGACCTGCGCCGCATGCTTGCCGTGGTGGACCAACTCGACCGGCCGATTGCCCAGATTCTGATCCAGGCTTATATCGTCGAAACCAGCAACGACACGGCCAGGGCTCTTGGCGTGCAGTGGGGTGGGTTAGCCTACGGCACTTCGAACGGCAACAACATCTGGGTGGGACCCGACGGCGTCAATTTCGAGGACAGAACGTCAATAAAAGACGAAAACGGCAACCCGATCGAAAATCTATGGCCCTTGGGAAATATTTCCAATTTCCCGATACCCCTCCCGGACAACATCGGCTTGTCGCTGGGCTTCCTGTTTCAAAATGTCGGCCGAACCGCCCTTTCCCTGCAGCTGCAGGCCCTGCAGCAAGAGGGCCGGCTCAACATCCTCTCGAGTCCCTCGATCACCACCCTGGAGAACCAAATCGCCCTGATCGAATCCGGCAGCCGGATCCCGATTCAGACCGTGGAAAACGGAGAGGTCAATATCGAATATGTTCAGGCAACTCTTCGACTGGAGGTCACACCGAATGTCATCGATGGGGACGCCTTGAAATTAAGGATTCTCACCAACAAGGACGAACCCGATTTTTCGCGGCCGGTCGCCGGCAACCCCACCATCATCACAAAAAAAGCCGAGACCAACGTCATCCTGTTAAACGGGCAGACCACGGTCATCGGCGGTTTGAACAAAGAGACAACGACCTCCAACCAAGCCGGAATTCCGTATCTGAAAGATGTGCCGGGGCTCGGATGGCTTTTCGGCAGTCGGTCCCGCGGCGGCGCCATGGAAGATGTGCTGATTTTCATCACCCCTTACATACTGGAAGAAAAACCGTTGGGCACAGCCTCCTCTTCTTCCGGTGTGCCTTACAATACCGTGAAGCCGCCGCAGCCGTAAAAACGACAAAAAGGGTTTCATCTGCAAGGCATTTAAGGGCGAAGCCAGAATCCATCTTTTTTAGTCCTTGATGGTAATCTAATATTGTTTTTGGCACCACCCACCGGCCACCATGGAATATTTCAGCATCGTCAACCTCGAAAGAGAACCGTTTTCCAACTCGCCGGATCCGGAATTTTTCTACGGCTCCCACCAGCATCTCGAATGCCTGCAAAAGCTAGAACTCGCCCTGCGGCTGCGCCGCGGTCTGAACGTCATCATCGGCGATGTCGGCACCGGCAAGACCACCCTTTGCCGCCAGTTGATTCGCCGGTTTGCCAAGACCAAAGAATTTGAAACCCACCTCGTTCTGGATCCCGGCTTTTCGAGCACTGCGGAATTCTTAGTGACGATCATTGAAATGCTGACCGGGCGACGGCCACCGGAAGGGGCCCGGGACTGGCAGATGAAAGAAATGGTCAAAAACCATCTCTTTAAACGTGGCGTGGGTGAAAAAAAGACGGTCGCTCTTATCATCGACGAGGGCCAGAAGCTGCCGGGGTTCTGCCTGGAACTGCTCAGGGAGTTCTTGAACTACGAGACCAATGAATACAAATTGCTGCAGATCGTAATTTTCGCCCAAACGGAATTTCAAAACACGATCGACCATTATGCCAATTTTGCCGACCGGATCAATTTATACCACCATTTGAAACCGATGAGTTTCGGCGATACCCGCGCCATGATCCGCTTCAGGCTCGAGAAATCGAGCACGAACTTCAAAGACTATACCTATTTCAGCCTACCGGCACTGATCGCCATTTATGTAGCTTCCAGAGGATATCCGCGCAAAATCATCAACCTGTGCCACCGCTGCATCCTGACGATGATCATTCAGAGTCGGCCATCGGTTGATCTCTTTCTGGCCCGGACCTGCATCCGACGTGTATTTCCGCACCGCAGCCGACGCATCAAACGTCTGGCCCTGTCCGTGGGCATCCCACTCCTGCTTTTGGCTATCGGGATTGCGGCAATCGACATCCGGCACCAGCGATTATCGGCGCAAACCGGCTC
>JAQAZR010000213.1:0-8056 GCA_032127235.1 Deltaproteobacteria bacterium | reverse complement strand
TACTACCGCTCGCTGGCCCGGAAAATGATCACGCTCGTTCTGGTGGTGTCGCTGACACCCATGCTTCTTGTCAGCGGCGTAATACTGTATGAGTTTCAGAAGTCACACAAAGAAAAGGTCTACGCTCACCTCGGTGAACTGGTCGAAAAGCACCGGCAGAACATCGAGACCTTTCTAAATGAAAAGCTAAATGACGTCCGCTTCCTCGGCAAAAGCCTGTTCGACGACCAGATCAACGATATCACCGCCTTGCAGAACAGGCTGGAAGCCTTCCAACAGGTGTTTTCACCCGCATTCGTGGATCTCGGCGTGGTCGACGCCGAGGGAATTCAGATTGCCTATGTGGGGCCCTTCAAGCTGGACAAGGCGCAGTATTCGGATGCCAACTGGTTCAAAAAAGCCAGCAACAGCGACTATTTCATCAGCGATGTTTTTCTGGGGCTGCGCGGCCTGCCGCACTTTATCATCGCCGTCCGTGAAAACTGGGCCGGAAATCCGACCATCATCAGAGCGACCATCGATTTCGTGGCCTTTAACAACCTGGTGGAGCGGATTCGCATCGGCGCCACCGGTTTCGCCTTCATCCTCAACCGCAACGGTGAACTACAGACCAAGACCTCTTTTGAAAACCTGCCGCAGAAAGGACCCTATCGCGATTTTCTCGGCATCCGGCAAGAAGAAGGAACCATTGTTCACACGGTCGAAAAAACCGACGCGTCAGGCCAGAAGAACATCTATGTCGCGGCTTTTTTGAAAAACGGCGACTGGCTGCTCGTTTACCAGCAGCGCGCCTACGACGCCTTTTCGGACCTGCGACGCACGCAAAACATTGCCATTGTCATCATCATGATCGGAGGCATCGGCATCGTCACCATGGCGCTGTTGCTGTCCCGCCGGATGATCAGCCGGATGGCCCAGGCCGACCGTGACAAGGAGATGATGGACAAGCAGGTGATCGAAACCGGAAAACTGGCCTCGATCGGTGAACTGGCGGCGGGTATCGCCCACGAGATCAACAATCCGGTGGCCATAATGGTGGAGGAGGCCGGCTGGATCGAGGATCTGCTCGAAGAGGAAGATCTCAAGGAGGGCAAAAACCTGGAGGAGTTTCAGCGCGCCTTGAAACAGATCCGGGTTCAAGGCTACCGTTGCAAGGACATCACCCACAACCTGCTCAGTTTCGCCCGCAAAACCGACGGCAAGGTCAAAAAACTCCAACTGAACGCGCTCATCGAAGAGATGGTCAGACTTTCGGGCCAACGGGCCAAGTTCGGCAACGTTGCGATTGAAACCGATCTCAAGGTAGACCTGCCGCTGGTCGAGGCATCCGAAATCGAACTGCAGCAGGTGTTCCTGAACCTGATCAACAATGCTCTCGACGCCATGGAAAAAGGCGGCGGCACGCTGAAGATCACGACCCACATGGAGAGCGAGGAAAAATTCCACGGGGTGGTTGTCGACATCGCGGACAGCGGTCCTGGCATCCCCAAGGTGAATCTGCCCAAAATATTCCACCCGTTGTTTACCACCAAACCGGTGGGAAAGGGCACCGGCTTGGGGCTGTCCATCTGCTACGGAATCATCAATAAAATGGGAGGAGAAATCAGTGTCGACAGTATCCTGGGAGAGGGCACGACCTTTCACATCCATTTCCCCCTGTCGAGACCATCTCGGATGGATGCCAAGTCCCCGGACCAGACCGCCGACGCCTGACAAAGAAAGACACAGTTAAACAAGGAGAACACACATGGCCATTGCAAACGTGCTTTTAGTCGATGACGAAGCCCCCTTCGTGGAGACCATGACCAAGCGTCTGACCAAACGCAAACTGGAGGTTAAAACGGCTTTGAACGGGTCGGAAGCGCTGAAGGTACTCGAAAAAGACCCTAACGTCGAAGTGGTTATCCTGGATGTCAAGATGCCCGGCATGGATGGTGTTGAAACCCTCAAGGAAATCAAAAAGAGACACCCGCTGATGGAAGTAATCATGCTCACCGGGCACGCCACCGTCGAGACGGCCATCGAGGGCATGAAGCTGGGCGCGCTCGATTACCTGATGAAACCCTGTGAAATGGAGCTGCTGATGGCCAAGGTCGAAGAGGCGGCCGCCAAGAAACGGTCTCAAGAAAACAAGATTGTCGCAGCCCGTCTCAAGGAAATCACATCCCGTCGTCCATAGGGAGAACACGCATGCCAGGAGGAAAAAGCGATCAGGGCCGCCGCAGACTGTTGCTTGTCGATGATGAACGGGCTTTTGGAGCCGTTCTCTCCAAAAGATTGACCAAAAGGGGTTTTGATGTCGCCTTGGCTTACAGTGGTACGGAAGCGATACAGACGCTCCGCGGCCAGGAGTTTGATGTGGCGATTCTGGATCTCAAGATGGAAGACATGGACGGCATCGAGGTGCTGAAAATATTTATTAAAATGGCTCCGGATATGCCGGTCGTCATGTTGACCGGCCACGGTTCGGAACAGTCTGCTCGTGAAGGCATCGCCTGCGGTGCGTTTGATTACCTCACCAAACCCTACGAACTGGAAGATCTGCTCGATAAGTTGAAGGAAGCGTTTCTCTCGCGAAAGGGCCCAACCTCCTGAATGAGTGCCGCTTATTGTCGCTCTTCCGATACTGCCTGCTCCGGACAGATGGCTGAACCTCTTTAAAGGTACCTAAAATAATGATCACATTGCTCGATTACGGCGCCGGCAACGTCAGAAGCGTGATCAATGCCATTGAAAGCCTGGGAGAAACCGTCAAAATCGTCTCATCGGGCACTGACATCCTTGCGGCCGAGAAAATGGTCTTCCCGGGGGTGGGCGCTTTCGGCAACATGATGCAGATCCTTCACCGCAAGGGCCTCGTGGAACCGCTGAAAGCCTACCTTAGTTCAAACCGGCCATTTCTGGGAATCTGCCTGGGCTTGCAGGCCCTCTTCGATGCCAGCGAGGAGGCGCCGGGGTGTGAAGGCCTGGGGATCATACCGGGAGTGGTGAAACGGTTCACCCTCGAACTGGCCGTCCCACACATCGGCTGGAACGGCCTCAGCATCCGAAAACCCTCGAAGATCTTCAATCAGCTCGAGGGCGACGAAAAATTCTATTTCGTCCACTCGTACTATGTCGCGCCGCTGGACGCATCGGTTGTCCTCACAACCACCGATTACGGCGCCAGGTTTGTCAGCGGTATTCAAAGGGGGAACATCATCGCCACCCAGTTCCACCCCGAGAAAAGCGGCCGCGCCGGACTCCGCCTTCTGAAAAATTTTCTGGAAGCCGGTTCTCGCCCGTTTCTTCCCGCTCGCGCCGCGAACTCTACCCGCCTGGCCAAGCGGATCATCGCCTGCCTGGATGTCCGGTCAAACGACCAGGGCGATCTCGTAGTCACGAAAGGCGACCGGTACGATGTCCGCGAAGAGGGAGCCGTCCGCAACCTCGGCCGGCCGGTGGAATTGGCCGGGCGTTACTATGAGGAAGGCGCGGATGAAATCACCTTTCTCAACATCACCGGATTCAGGGATTTTCCGCTGGAAGACATGCCGATGCTCGAGGTGCTGAAACAGACCTCCCGCACTGTTTTCGTGCCGCTAACCATCGGCGGCGGGATCAGGAACTACACCGACAAAAACGGTCGCCATTATACAGCGCTCGAGGTCGCAGCAGAGTATTTCCGGTCCGGAGCCGACAAGGTGTCCATCGGCAGTGATGCGGTTCTGGTCGTGGAAAACTATCTGAAATCCGGGGTAAAATCCGGCCATAGCGCCATCGAGGAAATTGCACGGGTATACGGCAACCAGGCGGTCGTCGTCTCCATCGACCCGCGCAGGGTATATGTGCCCTCGCCGGATGCCGTCAGGCACCCGGTGATTGAAACGAGTATACCAGGTCCCGATGGCAAGCGATATTGCTGGTACCAATGCACTATCAAGGGCGGACGGGAAGGACGGGACCTGGACGCCGTAACCCTGGCCCGGGCCTGCGAAGATCTGGGGGCAGGTGAAATCCTTTTGAACTGTATCGATCGAGACGGCACCCGGCTCGGATTCGACATCGAGCTGATCAAGGCGGTCAAGGAAGCGGTCTCTATTCCCGTTATCGCCTCGAGCGGAGCCGGTCGTACGGACCATTTCCTGGAGGTCTTTACCAACACCGCGGCCGAATCGGCCCTGGCGGCCGGCATCTTTCACCGGCGTGAGGTGCCGATTGCCGCTGTTAAAAAATTCCTGCAGGACAAAGTGGAAATCCGGCTTTAATACTGGGCCGGGTGATCCCTTTCGCAGCCGGATAAATTTCTGCACGTAAATTTGACAAATCCAACGCATCATCGTATAATCGTTTAAAATAAATAACTTCCCGCAAGAGGCCAAACCTGTCGCGAGGCAGGGACGGAAAGCCACGGATCTTATGTAGACAGCCGGGTTGCCGGGGAACATCACGAACGCCGGGTTGCCTCATAAAGCAACTCGGTTTTTTTTGACGCGGGCGGTCGTCAAAGAGAACTGTCTGATCGAATGCACCATACGGGTGCCGCCGATTCATAACCGGTCTTTTATTCGTGTAAACTTTGTGGGTCGGAAAAGATGAATCACAACCCTTAATGCAGGGGTGCCGATGTCTAAATTGAAGAAGTGGGTCGAGACGGTTGATGAATATTCCCTGACTCTGCTGCTGCGGTATGCGGGTGAATTCGGTGCCATTTCAAGCCTGATCAATCTCGAAACCGGTGCATATCCCCTGCCTCGCACGGAGATCGATTCGGTCTGGCAACTGCGCATGAACGGCGCCGTTTTAGGCATTGCCCTGGTCTACGGTTGTGAGTTCAGCCTGGAAAATAAAGCCAAAGGGTTTAACGAGCCTGTTTTTTCAGAAGAATATCGAGAGGCTCTGGCCACCGACAAACGCACTGTTTGGGCCCGCGATCTTAATACCGCAGCGTATGCGGCCCTGATGTGGAACATTGGAGAATTCGGGATTCGGGCGTTGGCGCAAAAAAAAGATAAGTATGCCATTCCCAAATTTCCCGAGCATCCGTGCTATGACTGGTTTATGCGGCTCGCGCTTTACAACATCGTTAGAATTTTTGAAACCTGCATCCAAAAGCTTTACAAATAACCGTATCCATGATCGGTTCATCATCCCGCCATTGAATCAGCCTTCAGAACGGAACATATTGATATAATTGGCATAGAGCCGGGGGTTGACCCGCGCAAAACGGTCGAAATCACCTAATAATTCCATACCGGGCACGATCGCCCGAACAACCGGAATTCCAAGATCTTTGCGGGTCAGATCGACATAGATGGGTCGGAAGCCGTTGGAATCAAGCAGCGTTTCGATCAGGTTCAGGTCCCTTGCAGCATTTCCGCTCGAATAATCCGGCAGTTTTTCCAACGGTACCCGCAAGAGCCCATTCATGGCCGGTTGCGACGGCGGACCGCCGGGATAAGGATACGGCGTCTCAGTCATGGCTGCCAGCAGCGCGCGGCGTGCATTCAGGTGTGCGCCGGTTCCCTTCACGACTCGTCCCTCTCCGGAAACGATGAAACACTTGCAGCACGGCACGCCGAGCGGCGTGGTGACGTCCTGGAATTGGATCTGGATGCCCAGACGGTTGTAATTGTTCAAAAGGGCGGCCAGGGCAGGCTCCTCTGTCTCAACCTCGAAACAGCGCTCCCGCGCAAAGGGCATGACATTTTCACTGTCGCGTTCGATGACTTCAAGCAGAGCACTTACCTTAGCAGCCTCCATGGTGCTGCCAGCAGCCAGACCGGTGGAACCCAGTGCGGAAAAGAGCTTGCTCTCATCCAGATTGCAGAATAAAAAAACGCATTGGGCCGGCACGAATACCGATCTCGACCCTTTGCCGTCCGGTTCTTCCCCCTCGATCCAATAGAGAGGAGCGTCCGTATAAGGCACCTCGAGTGTCAACCGGTTTGGATCGAGGTGGGCCAGATGCTCTCGCTGCAGATCCGAAGCGCGACCGTGCATAAGGGATTGCGCCTTCCGATACCCGATGACCCGGCCGGGAACAAAACTGGCGTAGGCTGAACAGCGTTCCACGATCTCCATGGCACAAGCCGCACGGGACGATTCGAGGTCGAGTCCCCGACCGTAAGCGGTTTGTTCCCCTTCAAAACGGAAGTGGTGCCGCTCATTGTGCACGGTTGTCTTCATCTCCCACTGCCGCAGCAGGGCAATCGGACTGAGAGACGCTTCGTGACGCATTTCGGGTCCTGTGACAATGCCGGCCCGCGCCAAACGATCGAGCGCCATGGCTGTTGTTTCAACAGCACCCGGAGACGAAGAATTCAGCCTGTCCAAGCCGACCGGCATCCGATCGAACACCTCCTGCAAGGTATGTTTCACCTCCCCGGCCTTTGAGATCAACCGATCAGGAAACGGTGGGGTCAGGTTCACTTCATCCGGTGCCGGAAGCTCGCGGTACTCGGCGATGTTCCTTCGGAAAAGTTGGATCCACGCCTCGTGGCGCATCCTGTCCGAAAGGAGAGTCGATCCAATAAAAACAAGCGGCGTGTAATCGGACAGCCGTTTTGCCACCGCGGGATCAAAAAGGCGTTGCAGTGGGTCGAAATCGCGGTTAAGCAGGCAGGCCTCGTAAAACAGAGCCAGAAGGAAGAGATCGGAAGAATCGGCCACCTGGATTGCCTGCTTCAGCGCGTCCCTGCCCCAACCGTTGATCAGTCGCAGCAGGTGTTTGCGGATGAACTCATCATTCGGATGCGCCCGCGCATAGCGCAGGCTCGTGTCGAAATCGTGGTCCTCCTCGGGAAAGCAGGAGAAATAACCGGTTCCGGACTCAGTTTTCACCAGCCGCAGCATATAGTGCATCGCAATATTATCTGAACCCATGCTGTATCCTTAATGGAACCGTGGATGGGCAATAATTAGCGAACCGCATGGCGCCCTCATTTATAGAGATAGGCCCCTAAGCCAGGCCATGAGGGAACAACCGACAGCCCCTCCGGGTGCCGCATCATGAGTGGGTGTAACCGGCGATAGAAAAGGCGTCACCGTAACACAGCCGGGTCTCGGCTTCCAGCTGTTTCCAGTCGACGCAGCCGCTAAAGTTTGACGAACGACGCCGTTCGTGGTAACTGCTGATGCCAACACTCTGCACTGGCCCATGTCGAAATCCCGGCTTCGGGGTGCGTGTCCGGCAGATTGATCAACCAAGGAGTTTTTTTTGTTGAAAGCATCCAACCTGAAAAAGGGCAATATCGTCCTGATAAATGGCCACCCTTACCAGGCCAAGCAAATCGATGTCCAAACCCCATCGGCCCGCGGGGCCAATACGCTTTACAAGGCCCGTTTTGCCGCCATCCCATCCGGTCAAAAGCTCGAGCAAGCATTCAAAGGAAACGATACGCTGGATGAGGTGGACTTGGAGCGTCGTCCCATCAACTTCCTCTACAAGGACCGGGATTTCTTCACCTTCATGGATACGGATAATTACGAGCAGTACACCTTGGCCGAAGAACTCCTGGGGGAGCAAGCTCTGTGGCTGAGCGAAGGTCTCGAGGGCATAACGGCGCTGCTGCTGAGCGGGAATATCATCGCCATCGAACTGCCGGCATCCGCGGACCTTGCAATCGCCGGAACCGCACCGGTCATCAAGGGGGCGACGGCCACCAACCGCAACAAACCGGCGGTTCTTTCAAACGGGGTGACGGTGCTGGTCCCCGAATACCTTGCGGCCGGGGAGGTCGTGCGCATCAACATCGAGTTGGTCCGGTTTATGTCGCGTGTGAAAGAATAATGCGACAATCGAAAAGCTTCCGCGTTGTTTCCCGTTGCCGCATTCCCTGCGGCTGAACCTAAACACCGGCCGGAGAACTTCCTATGTCCCGCTGTGTTCCCCCCGTGCCCAGGAAGACGACAAGAGTGTTGCAAATTTGACACATTACGTCAAAATCCTCGGATCGATTGTCAGTGTTAGATCATAATCGATTTAAATAACGACGCTTTTTAAAAAATCGGGCGTGGTCTGATTCTTGCAGCCACCTTTTCCGCCCGCGAAATTCAGACCTCTACACATAACACA
>JAQAZR010000212.1:0-3392 GCA_032127235.1 Deltaproteobacteria bacterium | reverse complement strand
TCCTCTTTTCTACTTCGTTAAAGGGTTACTGAGAAAAAGGCCGAATCGCAGTCGGAAAACGCGATAGACACCGGCCGCGGATTTTAAATGCAAAGACTGGTTTCATATGAATAAATGGGCGCCGACCGTGAAATGGTATATTTCTCATCATCATAAATCAAACGATAAATGTATAAGCCGGTGGTGACTGGACCTCGTCGTTGATAAATTTATAGAAATCAGAATTTTATAACCTTTGAACCTTGAACCCTGAACCTGGAACCGATCAGTTAAGGTGACTTTTATATATTCGTTGCAACGTAATGGTGAACAGGCTATGTTAAGATTTTGATATTATTTCACTGAAAACCACAATTAGGCTATCGATCCATGAGTATTAAAATGATGAACTCCCCACCCATACGTTTCGGAATCGACTTCGGAACCACACGGACGGTGGTCGCCGCTCGTGAAAAAGGAAACTACCCGGTCTGCAGCTTTTCCTGGAAAGGCGATATCAAGGAATACATCCCATCCCTGATTGCGGTCGACCGGGGCAAGCCTTTTTTCGGCTGGGAAGCGGCGGCTTTGATCAACCGACCGGACGTCACGGTCCTGCGATCCTTAAAGCGCTTCGCCGGTCGTCTGCGTCCTGAAGACCCGGTGGATCTGGGCCAGGGTGTATCGTTCTCGATGCTTGAACTGCTCACCCTTTTTCTGTCGCACGTCCGGCGGATGGTGACCAAGCACAGTAACCTGAACATCGACCGCAAAACCCCTCTCGAGGTGATGGTTGCCGTTCCGGCCAACGCCAACAGCAATCAACGCTTCATCACTTTGGAGGCTTTTCGCCAGGCTGGATTCACCGTTTTAGGGGCCATGAACGAACCGTCGGCTGCCGCCGTCGAGTTTCTGAACCGCTACCTTAAAAATCTGGGGCCGAAAAGCCCCAAGCGCTATGTCGTAATCTACGATCTGGGCGGCGGAACCTTCGATACTTCCGTGATCGGCATGGCCGGAAGGGGCCACGATGTCATCGCCAACGAGGGGATCGCGGAGCTTGGCGGTGACGATTTTGACGAGATTATCCTCGACATGGTGCTCGAGACCCTCGGAGTTGCCAAAAGCGACCTCACGCCGAGTGAAACCGTTCGAATGCTCGAGGAATGCCGCGAACGCAAGGAAGGGTTGAAACCCAATACCCGCAAGATGGTTGTGGATGTCGGGACTGTTTTGACCGACACGGATCCGGTCGTTCTCGAGACGGGGCAGATTTATGAACGCTGCGCACCGCTCATAAGGCGCAGTCTCTCCGCCGTGCAGACCCTGGTGGAAAAGCTGGCCCAAACCGACATCGGTCCTTTGGAGGGTCCCGGCCTTGCCGCCGTTTATCTGGTGGGAGGCTCCATCGCCTTCTCGCCGGTAGCGCGCCATTTGCGGGAACTCTTCGGCACAAAGGTGAAAAATTCTCCCTTTCCGCATGCCGCACCGGCGATCGGACTCGCCATCATGGCCGACCCCAAAAACCAAATACAGGTTCGTGAGGCGGTTTCACGTTATTTCGGTATCTGGCGGGAGCGGGAGCAGGACAAGGTCTTCGACCCGGTTTTTTCCCAAAAACAAGAGGTGGGCACAGAAAACGGAAGGCTGACGGTCGTCCGGCAGTACCGACCGCTCCACAACATCGGCCGTCTGCGCTACCTGGAGTGCAGCGCGTTGGGCTCGGCTGGAGAACCCGAGGGAGACATCACCGTTTGGCGCGACATCTATTTCCCCTACGACCCCGGTTTGGCCGACCAGAAGAACCTGAATGGCGTTCCGATCACGGTCTGTCCCGAGTTGTCTTCTCAGGAGGTTGTCGAAACTTACGATTACGACACCCAGGGGATCGTTCATTTGGAGATCGAAAACCGCACATCGGGCTACCGCAGGCATTTTCGTCTGACGCCGGGCAACAGTTGATTCGGGCGTGATAAAAGGGGCGGAAGGTCTGCGGCCAACGCTCAAGTGTCGTATCGGCCTGGCCTTTGGTACCGTTTCTTGATATCCCCGATCTCACGGGAATGGACATATTTCCGGAATGAAAAACCGATGGTCACGCTCTTGATTTTATTGAGGGCCAAAAGCATCGGCACAATCAAACTGAGGTGAAAAATCAACATGACGCGTTTGAAAAGCTTATGGCATTTCATGGCAGTTGCTCTCTTGCTGGGCCTGGCGGTCACCGTCGAAGCCGGCTGGATTATGCAGGAAAAGGAAGGCGACCAGACACTTATCTCGAAAGGACGTCTGAAGAGTTCTGCAGATAATATTTCCTGGATTTTGGACGGTCCCGGCAACAAGGTATATTTTATTGACGGCCATGAGAAAACGTACGCCACAGGCACTGTGGAAGACTATTGCGGCGCGACAGCCGCACTGGTCGAGCAGACGATGAAAAATCTGCCTGCAGAGCAGCGCAAAACGATGGAACAGATGATGAAAAAAGATAATGAGGAAGCCCGCCACACGGTTAGCGTGATGGGGGCTGGCGATGGTGGAAGTGTTGCGGGACTGAAAACGGTCAAGTACAAAGTAGAGGTGGATGGTGAGCTTTACGAAGAAATATGGCTGGCCACCGACAGCGACTTGCTGAATGAATTCAAACCGTTGAAACCGTTGCTGCGAAAATTCAGCACTTGCGCCAGTACATTCGGAACGGAGTTTACTCCGGAAAACTCGCCCGAGTACCTTCAGCTGATGGAACGCGGGGTCGAGGTCAAGAGCATCGCTTACAGCGACGGTAGTCCGGAACCCGTTACCGATGTCGTTAAACTGGAAAAAAAAGACTTGCCGGAAGCCGAGTTTTCCGTTCCCCGCGGTTACCGCCAAATTACTTTTGAAGAAATGTTGAAATCCCAGATGGATTAGCAAATGAAAGTGGTCTTTAAAAACGTCTTGTGCACGACGGATTTATCGGATTTCTCCAATATGTCTGTTTATTACGGCGCGGCCCTGGCCCGGGTATTCGAAGCCACGCTCCACCTGTGCCACGTGATCGACCTTCCGATCGTCTCGGTTCACGGCGAAGCCTTCACCTATCCCCCCGATTACGCGCAAACTCTCAAAGAAGATGCATTGCGGCAGATGGACACTCTCATGAAACCGCTTCAGGTAAAATGGGAGCCCCATGTCGAAATGGGCGCCATCGCCCACACCGTTTCCGATCTGGTGGGCATGACGCAGGCCGACCTGGTGGTTTCCGCCAGCCACGGCCGTTCGGGTCTGAAACGGCTGTTGCTCGGCTCGGTCACCGAACAGTTGCTTCGGAGCATCCGCTGCCCGTTTCTGGTCGTGACCGCGCCTGAAAAACGGGGCGACGATCTTGCCGAAAAGAAGATCACGCGGGACACCGTCGAAAACTTCCGATTGAA
>JAQAZR010000211.1:0-7390 GCA_032127235.1 Deltaproteobacteria bacterium | reverse complement strand
CGCTGTTCGGACAACTGCCCGGCCAACGCCGCCGGACGACCGCTGTCGCCACGGTTCATCTCGATAAAGTGCCGCGACCATGGTTACCGAAAATACCCGCTTTTGGGGCAGAAGTCGGCGGTGAATCCCCAGTTGATCGGCACTGTTTTGGAGGAGGACGAAATCTGGTCCTGTACGACCTGTGGTGCCTGTGAAGAGGAGTGTCCGGTGACGATCGAATACATCGACAAGATCGTCGATGTCCGGCGGGCCATGGTGGACGAAGGCATCGTGCCGCAGTCCTTGCAAAAGCCGCTCCAGGCCCTCGAAAAGCGCGGCAACCCCTGGGCGAAACTGGAGAAGAAGCGCGCCGACTGGATTGGGGCCGAAGGATTCAAAGACAGTTGTCCCGTGAAAATACTCGGCAAGAAAGAAAGCGCCGACACGCTTTATTTCGTCGACAGCATCAGCTCTTACGACGACCGCATGCAGGAAATCGCCCGCGCAACGGCGCGGCTGCTGACAGCGGCCGGTGTCGACTTCGGCATCCTGGGAAAAGACGAAAAGGACAGTGGCCATGAGGCCCGCCGATTCGGCGAGGAAATGCTCTTTCAGGATTTGAAGGCCCATAACACCGAAATGATCCGCAACAGCGGTGTCGCCCGCATCGCGACCTCCGACCCGCATGCATTCAATGCCCTTATAAAAGATTATCAGGGAATGCCGCCGGTTGAGCACATCAGTCAGTTGCTGTCCCGGCAGGTTGCCGCCGGTGCACTCAAGTTCAAGCCGCTCGAAAACGGCCATAAAATTTACACCTACCACGATCCATGTTATCTCGGCCGCCACAACGGTTTGTACGAGGAACCGCGCGCCATCCTAGATGCCGTTCCGGGTCTGCGCCGCGTCGACATGCTGCGCAGCCGCGATCGCTCCTTTTGCTGCGGCGGCGGGGGCCTGATGCTCTTCTACGAACCGGAGAAGGAAGAGCAACGCATGGGCGTGATCCGGGTCCAAATGGCCAAAGAGGCCGGTGCCGATGTCATTGTCACCGCTTGTCCCTTCTGTCTGGTGAATATCGAGGACGCCATCAAGGTTGCCGGGATGGAAGGTCAGATGGAGGCAATCGATCTTTGTGAACTGCTCAGCCGGCAGCTTTAGTTCGAAAATTGAAAATTGAAACTCGAAACTTGAAACTCAGAACCCCGGAAATTAAATAAAATCGATTATATCCTTCAATCCCGCCGCGGCGGGACTAAACGGACGCAACCGGCTTAACGGACTAAACGGATAAAAAGGGGAGGGTGAACATGGAGATTCTGGTTTGCGTGAAAAGGGTTCCCGACGCGGCCGAAAACGAGATCGAGGTGAACCGGGACGGCTCGGACATCGAACGCGACGATCTCGTCTATTCGGTCAATGAGTGGGACAATTATGCCGTCGAAGAGGCGATCCGGATCCGCGACAAAGTGGGTGGCAGTGTCACGGTGGTCACCGTCGGTGACGAAGATGCCGAGGAGGTTCTCAGGCGGGAGATGGCCATGGGCGCCGACAACGGGATTCTGCTATCCGATGCGGCTTTCGCGGGTGCCGACGGCAGAGGCATCGCGGCGATCCTCAAGGCAGCGGTGGAAAAAGGGAAGTATGACTTGGTCTTCACCGGGGCCCTGGCGGATGACGGTGCCGGTCAGGTCGGCGGTATGCTGGCGGCCCTCGTGGACTGGCCGTATGCCTCGGTCGTCAACTCGATCGAAATCCTGGATGACAGCAAAATAAAGGTCGGCCGGGAAATCGAGGGGGGCAACCATGAGATCAACGAGATCGACCTTCCCTGTGTGCTCTCGATCCAGACCGGCATCAACGAACCGCGTTATGTCGGTATTCGCGGCATCCGCAAGGTGGCCTCGGTAGAGATACCGGTTTACGGTGCGGCCGACCTCGGTCTGAGCGCCGAAGCCGTGGGCGCCAGGGTCAGTCGGAGCGATTATTTCGTCCCCGTGCTCGGTGCCGGCGCCGAAATTCTGGAAGGCAGCATGGAGGAAAAGATCGACAAACTCATTGAACTTCTAAAAGCCAAAGGAGGGCTGAAGTAATGGCCGGACAGGTTTTTGCCTATATCGTTCATAAAAATGGGGTGGCCGATGACACGGCCATGGAACTGCTGGCAGCCGCAGCCAAAATCGATGCCGGAGTGCCGGTAACGGCCGTTGTCACCGGGGCGGGTGCTGAGCTCGACGGCGTGTGCAACACACTGACCGCCTCCTACCCGGAGGTCTGGAAAATCGACAACCCGGCGCTGGCCTATCCCAATGCCGAAATCATCCGCAAAGCACTGGTCAATATCCTGCCGGCCGGCGCCATCGTCCTGCTGTCGTACGATACCTTCGGAATGGACCTCGGTCCGGGGCTTTCGATCAAACTCGACAGCGCCTACGTCGCCGACGCGGTTGACTTCGAGGGAGTGGACGGCAGCCGGTTGAAGGTGGTTCGCCAGGAGTACAGCGGCATGGTCAGCACCCACGTCCTGTGCGATCTTTCCAAAGGCGCCGTCCTGACCTGCCGGCCCGGCTCGTTTCAACCGGTGGACAATACCGCTGCCGCCGGGAAGGTGGTGGACAAATCTCCGGACGCGGGCGATTTGACTGTGAAACGCCGCTACATTCAGGTCGTCGAGGCTGAAAAAGGCGATGTCGACATCACCAAGTCCGACGTTCTGGTCTCTGTCGGCCGGGGGATCGAAGACCAGGAGAACATCGAACTGGCCGAGGATCTCGCCCAGTCGATGGGGGCCGTGGTGTCCTGCTCACGGCCGATCGTGGATGCCAAGTGGCTGGAGAAAGCCCGTCAGGTCGGTACCTCCGGCCAGACGGTCAAACCCAAGGTCTACCTCGCCCTGGGTATCAGCGGATCCTTCCAGCATTTGGGGGGTATCAAGGGGGCGCCCTTCATCGTGGCCGTCAACAAAAACCCCAAGGCTCCGATTTTTCAAGTGGCCGACGTCGGCATCGTCGAGGACATCCTCGAGTTCATTCCCGAGCTGGCCGAGAAGATAAAGGGGAGCAAGTAACTTGTTGGAATCAAAACGGCCGCCTGGGTATGACTGCGACGGCCGTTTTCTTTTCGTTTGGCTTCGTCACGGGACCGTGTATGACATCTCCGCGGATTCTTGACTTTCTCCGTCCTTATTGACCGCCGTAATCACGAAATAATAGGTCAGGCCCGGTTTCCAGCCCTTTATCTTATGGGGATTCTTGACGTTTGATATCTTCTTGCCGTTTTGCTTTGTGACACCGGCCTGATTGCGCCAGTAAAGATTGTACGAGGTTGCACCGGGCACGCTTTCCCACGCCAACGTCACCGGTTTTTCCGCTTCCGGCCGGGTCGGTTGCGCGGCTGCCGGTTCCGGAGATGCGTCGGCCCGGATGCTCTTGAAATCGATCAATCCGACTTCGTCCCGCGCAGCAGTATACGACATTTCCTTCGATGTCCCGACCTCGCCCGATTGGCCGAGTGCCGTCACGATGAAGTAGTAGGTCATGCCGGGAGACAATGCCGTGATGGTTATCGAATTCTCATTGCTGGTAAACCGGTATCCGTTGAACCGCGTGACACCCGGTGACGTCGACATATAGACGGCGTAGCCGGTCGCTTCCGGGACCTGGCTCCACGTCAGCGTCACCCTGCCGCTTTCGGCTGTGCTTGCGGAAGGGATATTCCTGAGGCTGCCGCAGCCGGTAAATAGCGATGCCGGCCATACCGCAATAAAGAAAAGGAACAGAGAGAGAAGATATTTTTTATTTTTCACGTCCATCACAGCCTTTCAGTTCACGTTTTTCATTGAATTCCTGATCTCATACACGAAGTCATCGTATTTGCTGGAGCCCGGGCTTAACCGCAGGGCCTCTTTGGCGTCCTGCATCGCGCGCTGCAGATCACCCTTCAGATACCAGGATTGGCCTCTTCCGTAGAAAGAGGATGCGAGCGTCTTATCGATAGAGATTGATTTGGTGAAATCATTTATGGCCAGGTCATATTCCTTCTTATTGAAATAATCCCAGGCGCGATTCATGTAGATAAATCTGACATATTCATGCGTCGGCATCAACCGCAATGCATCGGAATAATCACTTATCGAGGCGTCGTACTGTTGGTTCATCAGATACGTATATCCTCTTGATTCAAAAATCAAAAACCTGGACTTCTTGTCACTTTGCGGCGTCAATTCCAGGGCACGGGTGTAATCGTATATCGCGTTTTCGTATTGCCTGTCTTTGAAGTAGGCTTTGCCCCTGTCGAAGTAGATTTTGTAGTTTTCCGGGTCCTTCGGGTTGACTTCCAAAGCCTTCGTGTAATTTTCGATGGAGCTGGTATACTCCATCCTCTCGTAAAATATCTGGCCCTGCTCATGATAGTTTCTGGCCAGTCGATTATAACTGCTCGAACATGAAAGTGTGAAGCAGAATATCACCACCGAAATGAACCCGATAAAAATTTCTTCGATCAACCCCTTTTTCACCATTTCAACCTCGCTGACAGTTAATAATGTTCATCCCCACGGAGGATCTTCACCGGTCATTCTTTCAATATAATGCGTGCGTCGACGACGCTCAGTCCCGTATTGTGAACAATAACCGGATTCAGGTCCATTTCGACGATTTCCGGGTAAGACTCGACCACCTCCGAACACAGCAGCAGCAGTTTCTGAATCGCCTTCTTGTCGCTGGGCGGCGTGCCGCGCACCCCATTGAGGATCGGAAAGGACATGGTTTCTTCCATCATTTTGCGAGCGAAGGGCGGCGACAAGGGAAGGACCCGGAAGGACACGTCTTTCAGGATTTCGACCATGATGCCGCCCAGACCGTACATGATCACGGGACCGAACTGGTCGTCGTATTTGGTGCCGATAATCACCTCAACCCCACTGGGGGCCATGGGCGACACCAGCACACCGCGAATGTCGGCCTCGGGGTCGAACCGGCGCGCATTGGCCAGAATTTCATCATAGGCCCGGCGCACTTGCTCTTGACCGTAAAGCCCGATACGCACCCCGCCGGCATCGCTTTTGTGCAGAATTTGGGGCGAAACGACTTTCAGCACAACCGCACCGTCAACGCTTTCTGCAATCCGAACGGCTTCGTCGGCGTTCTGCGCCACTTGATCCTGAGATACCGGTGCGCCGTGCAGTTCCAGTAATTTCTTGGCCTCAGGCTCCAGCAAAAAACGCCGGCCTTCGGCGCGTGCCGTCTCGATAATCCTTTTGGCGGCCGGTTTGGCCTTGACCCCCCAGTTCATCTCGAAGTGAGCCTTGCCGTGGTAGCTCTTGAGAAAATTGCCGTAGTGAGCCAGCATCCCGATGCACTTGCAGGCGATATCCAGTGAATCGTAGACCGGAATGCCGTAGTAGCGCAGCAGTTCGAGGGAATGGGGTTTGGCGGAGGTGTAGAGGCTGTGCAGGACGATCGGTTTGTGGCGTTTTTGCACCAGTTTGCCCATCCGGTGCGCGGCGTCCTCTTCCATGAACCGCAGGCTTTCGGCGAACCGGATGCCGTAACCGCCGAAGAGCCCCACGATCAGAAGCCCCCCGACCTGCTGATCATTGAGGATGATTCGGGCGCACTCTGCAAAAAGGGTTGGGTCGCTGTCCGTACCGCCGGCCACATCGACCGGATTGACCACCGACGCGGCCGGAGGGAGCACATGGCGAAGCTTGCTCCGGGTGGTCTCGGACAGTTCCGGAATTTCAAGGCCCAGATCGGTCAGGATGTCGGCCGCGATCGTGGCGTGGCCGCCGCCGTCCGCCAGAATCGCGATACTGTTGCTGCGGATCGGCGGTTGACTCGACAGCGTTTCGGCCACCGGAAACAGCTCGTCGGAGTTTTCGATGACGATGATGCCGGCCCGATTGAAGGCACCGCGCGCGACCTCGGAAATACCCGCCAGAGCCCCGGTGTGAGAACCGGCCGATTTCTTGCCGGTGGAGGAGCGGCCGCTTTTAAGAAGTATGATCGGCTTTTCGAGGGTGGTCTTGTACGCCTGATTCAAAAACGCGCGTCCTTCGCGCAGTCCCTCGACATACATCAGGATGGCCCGTGTCTGCGGGTCCTGACGGAAGAATTCAAGGTACTCGTGAAACTTGATGTCGGCCTCGTTGCCCACACCGACATAATAGCTGAACCCTTTCATGCTCTTGACCGATGCCTCGGTGATCAGGGTCAGGGCCATGTTGCCACTCTGGCTGAGCAGGGCGATGTCCCCTTTGGGGGCATGCCGCAGTCCCACCAGATTCAAGTTGTCCTTGAGGTTGATCATGCCGGAGGTGTTGGGGCCGATCAGGCGGACGCCGTATTTGCGGGCCGTATCGAGTACCCTGGCTTCCAGTTCACGGCCGTTCTTTCCGGTTTCACCGAATCCACCGGCAAGGATGACGGCACCGGCGACACCAATTTTACCGCACTCTTCCAGAACCGCCGGCACGGTGGCGGCCGGTGTGGCCACCAACGCCAGATCGACCGGGCCGTCGATCTCGGCGACGCTGCCGTAGCATTTCAACCCGAGAATGCTTTTCTCTTTGGGGTTGACCGGGTAGATCTTCCCGGCGTACTTCTCTTCGAGAAGGGTGCGGATGGTCTGAAAACCGCGCTTGGTTTCGACTTTTGAGGCACCGATAACGGCGACCGACTGGGCGTTCAGGATCCTGTCTAGCGGCATGAGTCTTTCCCGTTTTTAAATGTTGTAATGAGTGTGGTTTTCGACCATCGGTTCTCGTTCAACCTTTATATGAAATCCGACCAACCGGCGTAATCTATTGGATCCTTACATTCACCGGGAATTGCTGGTTTTCGACGAGTGACGCAACGGCTTGCGGCAACCGGGTCCCCTATTTTTTTCGATCCTCGAAGTCTTTCAGGGATGTCTGCCGTTCCTTGGTCGACACGCACGCCAGGCAGGCCTCGGTTTCAAAATCCATGAGCGCTTCCATGCTGACCTCGCCGCGTGCCATGAGCAGCCCCTTTTTGATCATTTTAAGGGAGAAGGCCGAATTGGCGGCTATTTTTTGCGCCATCTCTTGCGCGGCTCGCATCAGTTCTTCCAACGGCACGGACGTGTTGACCAGCCCGATGCGGGCTGCTTCGCGCCCGTCGATATAATCTCCGGTGAATAGCAGTTCGCGGGCCTTACCCGGTCCGATGAGGTCTTGCACCAGACGCATGGCGCCGCCGGTCACAGATGAGGTCACCTTGGCTTCCGGCGATCCGATTTGAGCTTCGTCGGCTGCGATGCGAATATCACAGGCCAGGGCCAGCTCATAGCCGCTGCCCAGGGCGTAGCCGTTGATGGCTGCGATGGTCGGCTTTTCGAATCGGATGATCCGCCGTGAGGTTTCCTGAAGCTCCACGAGATAGTCGCGGTA
>JAQAZR010000210.1:0-4446 GCA_032127235.1 Deltaproteobacteria bacterium | reverse complement strand
CCACCCTTTGCTGACGGGCCGGTTTGATGTCTTCATCAATTTTACCGGGGCCCGTTTTTATCCGATTTCTATATTCAAAAAATTTCTTTTGAACTGGCAGAACAACAATTTTACCTTGGTCAAACTTCCATTCCAAAGTATCGTGAACAGAAAGCTTGAGACGCTCACGCACTGCTTTGGGTATAGTTGTTTGAAATTTTGAAGTGATTACGGATTGCATCAGCCGGCATCCCCTGTTTTTTCTCCTTACAAAAATACAATATGGTAAGAATTATTATTTGTTAAATTAAATTATTCGACCTTGCATTTTTACACGATAAAGGATATGCTTTTTGCCAAAAGCCACCTGGCCTAGCAGCTCTGAAAAATGCTTTTTAGCTTTTACGAAATATACTTTCTATTCGATCATGTCAAGAAGGTCGGCGTTATGGGATCGGGAGTGAAATACGTAACAAGGTTTGTTCTATCGTCTGCGGAAAATTAACGAAAACAAAATAATCGGCCGGATACAAATAATCTTCTCCCTCATTATCTATCACCCGAATGTAATTAGATTTTGCTGCGCTCTCATCAGGCAAAACTTCATATATCATGCGTGGTGTCAACAAATCCGGATCATCCGTGTTTATGCAAATTGCGAATTGTGTCTTTGATTTTTGATTCTCTGTCATATTCTCTAGTCCAAGAAACGCTTGATTCTCATTTCCTTTTTACCTATGCCATGCGCTTCAAACCAATGTACCTCGGCTCGCCGTAATGTGCGATCACGCAGGCGAACAGTAGCAATTCCTTTTATTTTTCTCCAGCGTCCTTCACCGAACCGTTTCCGCAAAAGGGGAAGTATGCGAATGCCACTACTCGCGGCAATTGTTTCGGTATCGCTAATTTTTCCGATGATTTCAAAATGCATCAAAGCGCATTATTTCATACACTATCGGATTATGCAAGCGGTTGTCAAATCTCGAAATATTTTTCGCATAAAACGTATAACGATCATGACAAACCCAACGATCTAAACGATGTGACCATTTCCTGTGAAGGTTTTTAACCGGAAAAATCACTACGACCGTGAGACTTTCTGCGACCGGGATTTTCTGCGTAAGGTCTCAAAGGATACGGATGCAGATGCCTTAATGAGGTGGTTTTGCACTGACGTAGTGCGAATTGCTACTGAGGAAAGATATCGTCGGCTCAAGTGTTTCATCGATTTGACTAAGTTTATCTCCCGCGCATTTTCTATGGTATGTTCAGGCCATTTGAACTCGTGTGAAACTTCATAAAATCCGATGCCGTTCCAAGAAGTATCTCACCGCAGAGATCGCTGAGTACGTGGAGATTATTTATTTTTTTTCTCGGCGTTCTCTGCGATCTCCGCGGTGAAATCTTATGTTTCTTTTTCGATTAGACCGGCCGCTTTTTTTTGCCGGCGGCGGGGCTGACACCTG
This sequence comes from Deltaproteobacteria bacterium, assembly GCA_032127235.1. GTDB lineage: Bacteria > Desulfobacterota > Desulfobacteria > Desulfobacterales > SG8-13 > JARFQH01. Next base: position 3,001 of record JAQAZR010000210.1, on the reverse strand, counting down.
AAGCCATGCGCCCAAAAGGAGGAATAAAAGTTAAGGGCCCCGATAAGAGAAATTTCACCAGCCCGGGGTAAAACTAGTCTGCGGTGTCTATCCCCAGTTTTTCCAACTTGCGGTAAATCGTTCGCCGGCTCATGCCCAGCAGGAGGGCGGCCTCGGTTTTGTTGCCGCCGGCCTGCTTAAGGGCCCTGCGGATGGCTGCGGCTTCGTCCTCCGGGCTCAAGTCCGCGAGCAGGGCGTGGGATTCGCAATAGCGGCGGAAGTCGGCGGGCAGATTCTCGGCGGTGATCACGATCTGGCGACAGCGCACAAAAGCGTGCTCCAGCAGATTTTCCAGCTCGCGCACGTTGCCGGGCCAGGGGTAATTGAGAAACATCCGTTCCACTTCCGAGGAGATGCCCTTGATCTCCCGGTTGAATTTGCGGTTGAAATTGCGCCGGAAGTGCTCCACCAGCAAGGGGATGTCGTCCCGGCGCTCCAGCAGCGACGGTACCTGGATCTGGACCACTTTCAGACGGTAGTAAAGATCTTCGCGGAACTCGCCGTCGGCAACCCGCTTCTGCAGATCACGGTTGGTGGCAGCCACCAGACGCACATCGACCTTAATGGGCACCGACTCACCGACCCGCTCAAATTCCATGTTCTCGATCACCCGCAACAGCCGCAACTGCATGCGCTGGGAAATTTCACCGATCTCGTCCAGGAAGATGGTGCCGCCGTCCGCCCGCTGAAATCGTCCGATTTTATTCTTGACCGCGCCGGTGAAGGCCCCGACCACATGGCCGAACAGCTCGCTTTCCAGCAGGTTTTCAGAAAGCGCGGCGCAGTTGACCTTGACCAGGGGGCCGTCGCGTCGCTCCCCGCTGAAATGCAGGGCATCCACCACCAGTTCTTTGCCGGTACCGCTGTCGCCGGTGATCAGCACCGTGGTCTGGACGTCCGCCAGATCGCGGATCATGGCGCGCACCTTTTCGATGTCTTCGCTGCGACCGACAATGTTGTCGATCTTCTGGCGTTCCTGCAGTCGACGCTCCAGGCTTACCAGCCGGGTCTCATCCCGGACGACCATCACCGCGCCGCTGAACCGCTTTTTAGCATCCAGCAGCGGTGAGGCCGTCACGCTGACCACCTTCTGTTGGCCGCCGGCGGAATGGCACTCGACAAAACGCAGCTTTACCGGCTGCCGGGTTTGCATGGTCTCATCCAATGCGCTCAGGCAGTTGCCCTCGCAACGGTCCGCGAGTTCCCGCAGTGGTTTGCCGACCGTCGCCTCCCTTTTAAATTCGCAGATAATCTCGGCGGCGGCATTGATTTCCACCACCTCCATGGTCTCGTCCACGGTGATGATGCCGTCGTTGACGCTGCGGAAGATGGCTTCAAAATTCAGACGGCACAGTTCGTTTTCGTCCTTAACGGCTTTGTGCTTGAGGGCGATGTTAACCGACCGCATCAGGAGGTCCTGGCGGATGGGTTTGACGATGTAGTCGAAGGCGCCGATGCGCAGGGTCTCGGTGGCGGTGTCCACACTGGGGGCGCCGGTGATCATGATCACCGGCACACTGGGAACGATCTCCATGGCCGCTTTGAGCAGGTCGATGCCGCTTCTGTCGGGCAGAATAATGTCGGCAAAAACCAGATCGATATCTTTTTCCCGCAGCAGCGCGATACCCCCGTCATAGTCAGCCGCGCTGGAAACCGTGTAGCCCTCTTCGGACAGGAAGGCCTCAAACGTATAGCGGATACTTTCCTCATCGTCGACGACCAGAATGTGCGGTTTCATGGCAGCATCCTCAGTGCTTTGTTTTCAGGTGAACTGGAAGTTCCATCACAACCCTGGTATAACGACCCTCTTCGCTTTCAATCCTCAAGCGCCCGCCGTGATCCTCGACGATGCCATGACTGATGCTCAGCCCCAGACCGGTACGCTTACCCTCGGTTTTGGTGGAAAAAAATGGATTCATTACCTTATCGATGATCGCCGCCGGTATTCCGGTGCCATTATCCTTGAAACTAACCCGAACATAGGGCCGGCCGTTGGGAGTCGCCGTTTCGGCGGTTACTTCCAGGATTTTGGCATCGTGGTCGCAGGGTTCGGAAAATTTTTTGTTCAAGGCATGTCGGGCATTGCTGATGATGTTCACAAAGACCTGCTCGATCTCGTGGGCCTGGACATTAACCTTCGGCAGGTCGTCCGGCAGATCTGTTTTGACAGTGATGTTGTCGTTACGAAGCTGGGCAGCGATGAGCGCCAGCGAGTCCGACAGGATTTCATTAATGGAAATAACGGTTTTGTCTTCGCGGCGGCGGCGGGCAAATGACAACAATCCCTCCACGATCCGGGCGATGCGGTCGCCCTCCTTAATCAGGCGCACGGCAATATCATGCACAGGGTCGCCTTCTGCGGTTTTGTTCGCGAGGATCTGGGCGTAGTTGATAATTCCGTTGATCGGGTTGTTGATTTCGTGGGCCACGCCGGCGGCCAGCTCGCCCAGGGCGGCCAGTTGCTCGGCGCGCATGATGGCCGTCGTCGCGGCCTTCTTTTCGGTCACATCCCGCAACAGGGCGACAACCTTTGGCTGGTCGTCGACGTCCGTCACCGGTGTGTAGGATTTTTCAAAGCTTCTGCCGTCGGGCGTTTCGAACTCGGTCTGTTGAATCCGGCCGCTTTTGACCGCCGCTTTCATCAGGCACGGCTCGCAGGGTCGCTGCTCGCCGTGGATGGCCACGTGACAGGTTTTGCCCTCACAATCCCCGAAATACGCATCGAAAATGTCATTTTGATATTCCACCACGCGATCGCGGCTGATGATGCTGACCCCCTCGTGGAGGTGGGAAAGGATTCGCTCCAGCTTGTCGCGTTCGGATTCGATGGCATTTTGGGCCTTTTTCAGTTCGGTAATATCACGAAACGACTCAACAATACCGACAATCTGACCCTCCGGGCCGACAAACGGTGTGGCGTTGAGAATACAGGAGATCCTTTTGCCGTCCGGCCGCTCTTTAT
>JAQAZR010000209.1:0-2608 GCA_032127235.1 Deltaproteobacteria bacterium | reverse complement strand
TGCGTATCAAAAATGCCCTTTCCGTAATCCGAAAAGATGACGGCCGCACATTGGTGGATTTCTTTGGCCGCATTTTCTATGATTCCTGCTTTCGAAGATTCATCGAGAACCATAGTGTTTTCGTCATCAATCCGCAGTAATTGCTGACCTTTTGACAGAATTCGTGTTTTTGTGATGGTTGGCCTGGTTTTATCTTCTATCAGTATTGAATCGATCCTTCGGTCTTCGAGCAACCTTTTGAGCGTACTTCCGTTTTCGTCCCGGCCGATGACGCCGAGCAAGGTAACCGATGCACCGAGTCCGATGATGTTCAAAACCACACTGCCGGCGCCACCGGGAACTATCGATCGTCGCTTGATGTGGAATACCGGCACCGGCGCCTCGGGTGAAATGCGTTTCACATCGCCCCAGAGATATCGGTCCAACATGACATCGCCGACGACAAGAATTTTGCATCTCTCATAATCGAACGCGACAGAAGTATTCATCATGATCGTCCATTTCGTTTTGTTATTTGAATTTTAAATAGCCGACACCTGACACCTCAAATTGCTTTCATCCCTCAACCCTGAACGTTGAACAGGGAACCTTATGTGCATTCATTTGCGTCGCTAAAGGCAGTCGAGACACTTCAAAAATGACACGACCTTAGAGGTAGCGCCTTGCCCCCACGAAACGGCTTCGATAATAGCTTTTCGACAGGGAAGTCAACCGGATGGTCTTGCTCTTGCCGGGTGCATGAATGAACTTGTTCTCACCGGTGTAAATTCCCACGTGGGAGACCCGGCGTCCACCGGCAGTGGCAAAGAAGACGAGATCACCCCGGAGCAACTCATTGCCTGCGACCGCAGTGCCAACACGCCACTGTTGACGGGAGGTCCGCGGCAGATCGAGCCCGTTGAGCTGATAGACCGTCATCGTCAGTCCGCTGCAATCAAATCCTTCATCAGACGATTCGCCGCCCCATTTATACGAAACGCCGATGTAATTCAGTGCGGTTTTAACGATTCGGTCCCTCAGTTCGACCGTATCGTAAACGGCGGGGGGCCTGACGATGTAATAGTCCGTGATGAGCCCGCGGGCCCGATAGATTTTCGCTGCCTCAATCGCCAGTTCTCGGGTGGAATAGTTGCCGAAGCGAACCTTGTAGAAACCGGAAGCGTCGCTGAAATGGTAGGCGTTCAGACCCGTCTGCTGCAGTGCTTCGGTCAGTCGCACCGCGTTGTCCACATTGGAGAATGCCCCCAGTTGAACGGCAAACCGCACGTGCTCGAGCTGTCTGGGCGGTGAGGGAATTTCGACGTCGGCAGGCGGTGACGGTTCCAGACCCCTGCAACCCGCAAGCAGCAGGATAATACCGATTACGGCCGGCCGGCAGCGCAGAGGGCAATCTTTTTTCTTCCGGTACATGATGGTCGAATCAGAGCGCCTTTATCATCAGCGGGATCGCAACGAAAGTGCCAATGGAACTCCCCAGATTGGTAAATACGACGACCAGCAGCACGCGGGTTACCTTGTTTTTCCAAAAACCCCGCAGCGAGTGAATGTCTTCCTGGAGATTTTCGAAGTCGATGACCCGCGGCTTGCGGGAAAAGGCTTCAACCAGGCCCGATACCCAGCCGGCGGCGACCATCGGGTTCAGCGATGTCAATGGTGCGGCCACGATGGACGAGAGGACCGTAAGCGGATGCGCCAGGGCCGCCAAAGCCCCGAGGCCGGCCAGCACGCCGTTGGCCAGCAGCCACCAGACCAGCATGTCCTTGCCGGCCTTGGCGCCGCCCATGAAAAAGCCGGTGATGATCAATGCAATGATTCCCAGCGGTATGACCCACTTGAGGAATGCTGAGAGCTTGCTCTTGGGCGGCAGTTTTTCCAGGGGTGCGATGTCGATTTCGGTATTCCAGTACCGTTTGATGCCGGGGACATGGCCGGCGCCGACAATCGCCACTATTTTTTCTCCGGGGGCATGCCGGATCTTGTGGGCCAGGTACCGGTCGCGTTCGTCGATCAAAATAGCCTTGACGATGGGCAAAGATTTACCCACATCGGCGAGGATGGTTTCGAGCACATCCTCCTGTTTCATTTTTTCCACATCCTCGGCACTGATGTCGTCCACCTGTCCGATGGATAAGATGAGCTGGGCCAGCAGCTTGATTTTGTCCCTCAATCTCATCAAGCGCCATGTGCGGGCGAGGGTAATGCGAATATCCCGATCGGCCAGATGGATGGCGGCCCCGACGGCCTCGGCGGATTCGATGGCCTGAATCATTTCCTGACCCGGGCGAATGTTGAGTTTTTTGGCAATCCTTTTCTGCAGCGACGCCAGCAGCAGATTGGACAGCAACAAGAAAGACTTTTTTTCCCTGATGACCTTCACGATGTCCATGTTCTGCCACTGGTCTTTCTGTCGGATGGATTGGTAGCGTGATGCACACAACTCGACACAAACCGTGTCCGGTTTTTCCCTGTCGATGACATCGGCCACCAGACGGGCGCTCTCTTCCGAAACATGGGCGGTTCCCACAAGGAAGATTTTCTTGCCGTCAATTTCGAGGAGTTGGGTCATACGACTTGTTTCTAATCCTTTTCCATTATATATCTGGTTTTC
>JAQAZR010000208.1:0-8862 GCA_032127235.1 Deltaproteobacteria bacterium | reverse complement strand
CGCTTCGACCACACGGATCCAATTGTTGAAGTACTTCAGCGTGTCGACATCGCCTTTGCGAACGGCAAATCCGATCGGTTCCTTCGTAAACGTATCCTGCAGCGGCAAAAAGAGGACTTCCGGGTTTTCCAGAGCCAGATAAGTCGGCAGCGGTGCGGAGGCGACCATGGCATGAACCCTGCCGCTCCGAAGTTCCTGGATGACTTGTGACTCGTCGTCGAAAAGTTGAAGCCTGGCCTGCGGCATGTATTTCCTGACGGCCATCTCGGCGGTAGAGCCGAGTCGGGTGGCGATCTTGACTTCGGGGCGGTTGAATTCCTCTAAACGCTTGAAGCCGGCGGCCAGCTGCTTGTGCGCCACGATCGACATTCCGCTGTAGTCATAAGGGATAGTGAAGTTCACCTTGAGGTTGCGTTGCGGCAAGATACCCATCCCTCCGATGATGACGTCGAACTTGCCTGTCAGTAATGCAGGAATGATTCCGGCCCACTTGGTCGGCACGAATTCGATTTCAACTCCCGTGTCTTGCGCCAGACGATTGGCGACATCAATCTCAAAGCCGCTGAGCTTGCCGGTTTTGTCCTTCATGGCCCACGGGACAAAGGTCGACAGGCCCACCCGCAACACGCCTCGCTTTAGCGCATTTTCGATCGTGCTCTCCCCGGTCAGTTCCTGCTGGATTTTTCCGGCCGCTGCAGCACCGGCAAGACCCATTGAAATGACCAGCACCGTCACCAAGATCAGTATTTCCTGTCTGCGCTTCATTGAAACCCTCCTTTCGAACAGTTGAGACGATTTTGTGCCTATAAGGTACCATGCCTGCTGTCGCGCGGCCTCATCAACCAATTACCGCAATCGATTTCACTCCACAACTCTGAGGCGTTTTTCGAGAGTGTAAACGGTGAGTGAAAGGCTCATTGTCATGACGAGGTAGATGGCGGCAATCGTGAACCAGAGCTCGAACACGAGATACGTTTGGGCGATGATGATCTGGCCCTGCATGGTCAGATCATAGATCGCGATTGTACTGACCAGGGCCGAATCCTTGATGAGCGAGACGGCTTGACTGGTGAGGGGTGGCAGCATTCTGCGGACTGCTTGGGGTAGAACGACAAATCGGTATGTGTGCCACCTGCTCAGGCCGATGCTGAAAGCAGCTTCCCACTGGTGCCGGGAAATGGACACAATCCCGGCGCGGAAGATTTCCGAAGCGTAGGCCCCTTCGAACAAGCTCAAAGCCAGCACGGCCGAGGTGAACGCATTGAGATCGAGGACCGGCGACAGCACGAAATAGATCAAAAAGAGCTGCACCAGGAGCGGCGTGTTACGCATCAATTCGAGATAGCCTCTTGAGACGCCTCTGGCGGCAAAGGAATGCGATAGACGTAAAATAGCGGTTATCAAGCCGAAAGCGAGTGCCAGGACCAGACTGACGACCGTGATCTGCAGCGTAATGAAGAGTCCGTCGATCAGAGGACCGGGCGTCAAACGGCCGTTTTCGATAGAATAGAGATAGGCCGGTACGCGGTACCACTGCCAGTTGTATCCCAACCTTTCGACGCCTCGAAAAATCAGCCAGCTCAGAGCGCCGACAACGGCCACATATTTGAAGAGATCAAGCAGGAGATGATGGTGGAGAGAAGTGGAACGGTCTGAAGGGCTATAACGGTTTGAACAGAGCATGGGCAGTGATCTTCAGGTAATTTGTGTCTTATGAATCCGGGTTGAACAGCAGCAATTTACAGTAGTATTTCAGCATGAGGTTGTGAAGATACATCGGTTGTGCCTTCCTTAAGACCGTGCCAGCGGCCATGACGGATCAAGGTTCGAGCGCATTGAGCTTGACCGTTCCCTAACGAGGAATTTCTCGTGACACGGCATAATAATAAATATGGTCTGCATAACACATCGAGGCCGGATCTGCAAATACCGACCCGGTCAGTTGACAAGGCTCTGGATCGGAGCCGGGATTCGGCCACCGAGTCGAATGAATCGATTGGCCCCGCGCGAGTTGTTCACCGGAATGATAACGGCTTGTCCGAGCAAGCCGCCGAAGTGGGCCTTGTCGCCCGCATTTTTCCCCGGCACAGGGATCAGGCGGGTAGCCGTCGTTTTTTTGTTGATGACACCGATCGCCATTTCATCGGCAATGATGGCGGCCAAGGTTTCATCGGACGTATCGCCCGGAAGTGCCACCATGTCGAGTCCCACCGAACAGACGCTCGTAATCGCTTCGAGTTTCTCGAGGGTCAGATGCCCGGCGGCGGCCGATTCGGAAATGTTCAGATCTTCGCTAACCGGAATAAAAGCACCGCTGAGGCCGCCGACATGTGAACTGGCGAAGGCGCCGCCCTTCTTCACGGCATCGTTCAGAAGCGCTAGGGCAGCCGTGGTACCGGGGACACCGATGCTCAGCAGGCCGAGACTCTGAAAGATTTCTCCCACGCTGTCGCCGACGTTCGGTGTCGGCGCCAGGGACAGGTCGACCACACCGAATCGGATGTCGAGGTTCGCGGCCACCTCGCGCCCGATGAGCTCGCCCACCCGGGTGACCTTATAGGCCGTGCGTTTGATCAGTTCGGATATCTGCCCCAGGTCCATGCGGGGGTCTGCGGCCAGTGCGCGGTCGATTGCCTTTTTGACCACCCCGGGTCCGCTGACGCCCACGTTGATGACCGCATCGGCTTCTCCGATGCCAAGATACGCCCCGGCCATGAACGGAATGTCTTGCGGGATGTTGGCAAAAACACAGAGTTTAGCACAGGCTATGCCGTCTCGCCGGGCAGTGAGGCTGGCGGCACGTTTGATCTTTTGGCCCATCAAGTAAACGGCGTCCATGTTGATGCCGGCCCGGGTGGAGGCCACGTTGATCGAAGCACAAACCCGATCGGTCCCGGCCAGCGCTTCGGGTATGGCATCGATGAGGGCGCGGTCGCCCTTGGCGATCCCTTTTTCCACCAGGGCGGAAAAACCGCCGATGAAATCGACGTTCACCTCTTGTGCCGCACGGTTCAACGTGTGCGCGATCTCGATCATCTGGGAGGATGAAAAAGGGGCCGCCGCGACGGCGATCGGACTGACCGAAATCCGTTTGTTGACCACCGGTATGCCGTACTTGTTTCCGACACGGTCGCAGACCTTGACGAGGCCGCCGGCCAGATCGTTTATTTTGGACAGAACATTGTCCTGGAACCGTTTAAGGTCGTGGCTGGCACAATCGAGCAGGTTGATTCCGAGCGTGACCGTCCGCACGTCCAGATGTTCGTTCTCCAGCATCTCGAGGGTCGATAGAATTTCTCTTTCCGTCAGCATGGCTTTCTTTCGTCAGGATCTCTGACAACCGTAAACAGTTAAATGCGATTGATGGCTTCGAAAATGTTGCGGTGCTGAATACTGATCTGAAGACTCAATTCCGTTGCCTTGGCGCGCAGGTCGGTGTAAAGCCCCTGCTGGTCGATATCGGCCGGAATGTCGACTTCATAGATCATGATGTTGCTGTTCGGATCGTCGCCGCCTTTGAAAACCGCCTGCAGATTGGTCACGTTGACCCCGTATCGGGCGATGATTTCGGTTATAGCGGCCACCAGGCCTTTGCGGTCTGGGCCCTTCGTGGTGATCACGAACGGTTCGCTTCTGGCCATCGTAAAAACCGGGCCTGTCACTTCCAGAGGTTTGACGAAAACATGATGGTTCAGAGGCGTCAGGCCTTCCTCGAGATAGCCGTGCAGGTCTGCGAGCGACTGCTCCGCGGGCAGGACCACGATGAAGATACCGCTGAATTCGGACTGCAGGATGGTCTGACTGACATTTTCAATGTTGCAGTTCTTTTCGAACAGCATCCTGGTCACAGCGGCGATGATGCCGGGTCGATCCGGTCCCAGGACCGAAATGACGGCCTTGTTCATGGTGCGCTCCCGTTAAGGTCCTGTCGGTCAAGGTTCACGAAAAAACAAGTTCACAGTTATAGGCGTTGAGGCGACCGGTCGGCAAGGCACGAAAATGCAGGACTAACTGGATAATCCGAGTTTTTGCACCGGCAGCCGGACGGGAAGGACCAGCGTCCAAAATGTGACGTTAAATTTGAGTGAGCCCGTCATGTTGGCCAAAATTAGACATTAAATACCAAAGCGGATGAACCTGTCAACAGCAGAAATTCCCGGTGAAAAAAGAATCCTATTGGTTATGCCGGGTAACCGGCTCCATGTCCAGGTTCACCGAGAATCGCTGCAGTGAAACAGACAGCCACCCCAATTCGGCGCCCGAGACCGCTGAGTTCTTCACCCACTGCAGGGCAGGGCGTGCACAGGAGCGAAGGCGGACGGCGCTAGAGAATCAGACAGTCGGCGACAAGTTCCCAGAGGTATTTGACCGACAGGTCCTGCAAGCCGTAGTTCTTCTTGATGTTGTTGAGCTGCCCGTGACAGCTGTGACAGGGCACCACGATCATGGCGGCGCCTGAAGCCTTGATCTGCTCCATTTTTCTGCGGCCGTAATACACCCTTTCTTCGTGATAGCCGGTGGTCAGGGCCCCGCCGCCGCCGCCGCAGCAGATCTGATGCTGTCGGGACGGGTACAGATCGACCCAGTTTTCGAGGCACTGCGACATGATCCAGCGCGGTTCCTCGTAGTACCCGTATCCGAACAACTTTTCGGCTTTACGGCAGTAATTGCAGGGATCATGGTAGGTGGCCAACACATCGAAACGTGACGTGTCCAACTTGATGCGGCCTTGCTTGATGTAGGCTACCAAAAGATCGAAGACCGTGTAAGTGCCGATCTTCTTCAGAATTTCCGGATACCATTTTTCGAGACCAGACCTGGTCGACAGATAAGCGTGCCCTCATTCGGGCCACATGAGGTTTTTGATCTCCAGCCTTTCCACCTGTTCGACGATGCGGCCGGCCATGACTTTCATGGCGGCATCGTCGCCGGTGAAAAAACCCCAACTGGTGCCTTCCCAGGCTTCGGAAGTGATGGTCCAGTCTTCCCCGGCTGCATGAAAGATCTTCCACCAGTACTTCAGGTCTTCGGTGTGGGTGTTGACCAGTTTGTTGTGAATGGTCGAGAGGATGGTGGCCCCCTTTTTGTCGACCGGCACCTTGAAGCCTTCGAAGCCCGGCTCTTCAGCGATCTCTTCGGCCACGTCTTCGACGATGAAGAGGAAGTCCTCCTTGGGCAGCCCGAGGTTGTTGCCGGTCCGAAGGGCCGCATCGACCCCTTTGTGCAAAATCCCCGGCACCTGGTCGCGTTCCCGCAGGGATCGAATGGACCGCATGATGTTCGGGATGTCGATTTCCATGGGGCAGAGGACTTCACATTTGGCGCACATCGTGCAAATCCAAGGCCAGCGGGCGGCAACCACTTCTTTCTCCAGCCCGAGCGCGACCATGCGGACGATCTTGCGCGGGTCGAAGCCGTCGATGCCGGATGCCGGACAGACGCTGGCACACAGGCCGCAGGTCAGGCAGACATCCTGTTCGTACGGCCAGGATTCGAAACGGCCGGGTGCGAGAGTTTTGGCATCGATCGTTTGTTTTGGCGTTGGTTCTGGCGTTGATGTCGGTTTTTCGGTCATGGGTTACCTCTGGTTCACGCGTTGTTGAATCTTCTGGGAAAATCGTCGGGTTATATCGGCATATTCGGTCGCCATGTTGGCTGCCAGGGTGGCAATTTCGAGGCAATCACCGCCAAACCCCATCCGGTCGAGGTGATCGACCAGATAATCGACCCGCTGCCGGGCGTACTGGTTGCCGGTTTCGGAATGACAGTTGTCAACGTGGCAGGTCAGGACCAATACCCCGGTGGCACCTGCGGCAATCGCCGACAGGATGTGTTGGACGGATACGGCTCCGGCGCAGGGAACCGTCACCACTTTTAGGTCGGCGGGCGATTTTTGCCCGTGGTCCTCGGCCAGTGCGCGGGCTTTGCCGGCTGAGCGGGCGCAGGCAAAGACGACCATGCGAGGATCATTGGCGGGCGTTTCAGACGCACTGATGGCCGTGGCTTCCTTTTCGCTGACAGTGCGGATCGAACTCAGATGGATGGCGCCGCGCGGGCATTCTGCGAGGCAAATGCCGCAACCGGCGCAGGCGTCTGCTACCACCACGATACGGTTGCCTTTATTGACGGCACCATAAGGGCACAAACGGAAGCATGTCAAACAGCGGATGCATTGACCGGGGTCGATTTCGGCTGCATCCACGTGCGGGCGTCCATCCAGATTGGCGAGACCGAGCACGGCCAGTGCGCCGCAGGCAGCCTCTCGTTCGGCGTCGGCCGGCGACAGGCCGGCCCGGGCCGGCCCGACGGCCAGGATGCCGCGGCGGTTGGTAAAAACAGGCAGGCGATGGACGTTTTCGGTTTGCAGGAAGCCCGCCGGGCCGCGGCGGAGCCCCAAAATGGCGGCGAGATGTTCCACATAAGCCGCGGGAACGATGCGCTCGTCCACGACGGTGATGTCCGGTGACAGGTAGTAGTCGTGGCCGGTCACCTCATCCCGGTATTCGATCGCCACTGGGCCGGTTTCTGATTGTTGAATCGTTGGCTGGGTTTCGCTAAACTTGAAGAAAAGCGTGCCGGCGTTCTTTGCGTCGCCGTAAAGGGCTTCGAGACCATTGCCGGCTACCTTCAAATTGCCCGTCAGGACGTGCGCGAGGGCGCCTGAAACCGCCTGCAGTTCAAGGGCGCTGCGAAACACCTCTTCCGCCGACACCGGTTCGCTCTCCAGCCGTAAACCATGCAGGAAGACGACCCGGCGGTTTACAAACGTTTCGGGTCTTATGGCAAACTCTTTTCTGAAGGCCGAAAGTGATTGCACGACCGAACCGGCCCGCAGTCGGTAAAGGTCAAAATTGGGAATCCGCCGGCTGTCTTCGGCGATGACGATGTGCGCCACCCGTCTCTGCAGGGTCGCGCCGTTTTGCGTGAACGTCGCATCGAATTGACCGATAAATCCGTGGCAGGCGCTGAGCCGAGCCCCGGTGAGGACTTCGATCGAACCGCTGCCGGGCGTGTCCGTCGCAATATGCGGCCGCTCGCCGCTCGTCTCATTCGCAGCGGCAATGACGGTATGGTGGCCTTCGGACGTCAGGTGGCGGGCCACATCGCGTGCGCAGGTTCCACTACCGATAATCAATGTCGGGCCTGTCAAGATGACACCTCCGCTTTGATCTTGCCGTGCAAAAAAGCCGCCGCTGCCTGAGCCGCGCGATCACCGGCGGCAACTGACTCGGCGATGCTCATCGGTCCGCATACCGTTCCGGCGGCAAAAACACCCGGCGTTTCCGGGTTTCCGCTGTTTGCCGCGACCGGAATGAAACCGGAGGATGCAGTCGGCAGATTGACCTTGGCCGCCAGGTCGCGCGCATCTGCCGCCGGAGTGATGCCGATTGAAAGCACCAGCATGTCGAACGGCTCTTCACGGCTCTGCTCGGATTTGAAATCGTAGTAAACAACTGTCAGGCGATCGTCCGGGGTCCGGTAGACGTCGCCTGGAATGGCGCGAATCATGTGAACTTCTTCCCGGACATCGTCGTAGAATCGCTGAAACTCTTGGCCGAAGGTCTGCACGTCGATGTAGAAAAAGGTTATCTCGGTTGCCGGCCGGCGCATCTTGATCAGCCGCGCCATGCGCAGTGCGGACGCGCAGCAAACCTTCGAACACCACAGGTGGCCGAGTTGGGCGTCCCGGCTGCCAACGCACTGAACAAAGGCCATGCGAGCGGGTGCGGCGCCGTCCGAAGGCCGCAGGGGGACACTCTTTTCTCGCAGCATCCTTTCCAGATCGAGGTTGGTGACGACATTTGCAAAGCGTTTGTAGCCGTAGGGCTTGTTTTCGGGATCGAACGGTTTGAATCCGCAGGCAAGAATCACGGCCCCGGTTTCACGGGTCTGGTGCCGTGTCCGGCCGTCGGAAGTCTCTTGTGTTATGACCGTCTCGAATCCCCCGGTCCTGGAAATTTGATCGATCCGGCTGCCGGTCAGCACGTCGATATTCGGGTCTTCGACGGTCCGGCTGATCTTTTCCATCACCATACAGGCGCCGCACTTGACGCAGGCCGAAGTGGCCTTGCAGGCGTATTGGGCCGCATAGCCGCCCAGACAGACTTGCTTTTCGACCAGAACCGACCGGATACCCACCTGCGAAAGACCGAGTGCCGCCGAAAGACCGGCCACCCCGCCGCCGATGATCAACACCTCTTTTTTTGCCGTCATAAGGTTATCTCTCCTCATCAGGGGTAACCGGAATCGCTAAGATTGGCGATTGTTTTTATAGGCGGAAACGATGGAGGCGATTCTCCGGGTCACATCCTCGGCGATAGACTCGGCTCCGGCGGTCGAGATCGTATCGACGTCTGCAGCGAGTTTCTCAGCCGTTTCTTCATCGATACCGGCGATTTTGTCGATCAGGAAAGTGTCGACCTCGCCCGCATCGAGCAGCAGACCGCAGGCGCCGACAGCCCCCAAAAACGTATCGTCCATGAAAATCGGGACCACGATCTTGACCAGACCGGCATCGCATTCTTCGATCGCAGGCCGGCGGGTCTGCATGGCCTGGGCGGCAATGTTCATGTGCGCCACCGCGCAGATGAAACTTTGTCCCTTGTCGGTGGCCTTGATGGCCGGGCACAGCCTGTTGACCCACTCCTTGAAGTCCGAGATGCGCACTCCGCTGGTGTCAAAGACGTTGACATCCAAGCCATAGCGGTTGTGGAGGTCTTTTTCAAGCGCGATCCATTTTTCAATCGGCAAAATGTCGGTCAGTTTCATGAAAGCTCCTTAATGCATAAAATTGGTTGAGCCTGTTTAGCCCGTTAGCCGGTTTAGCCCGCTAAGCCCATTGGCGCCGAGTTTCAGTCGCGT
>JAQAZR010000207.1:0-7118 GCA_032127235.1 Deltaproteobacteria bacterium | reverse complement strand
TGGAATACGGTCGCCACCGCCATCAAGGCCGACGCGGACGGGGTCACCGCCGTTGAGCTGAAGGATGTCAACAGCGGTCAAAAAAAGGAACTGGCTACCGACGGGGTTTTTATATTTATCGGCTTCGATCCGAACAACCAATTGGTGCCGGCCGGCACAAAAATGAATGCCGATGGTTATGTTGTCACCGACGACAAGTGCGAGACCAACACCCCTGGCATATACGTTATCGGGGACCTGAGAGAAAAATACGCCCGTCAGATTGTTATTGCGGCCGCAGACGGCGCCACCGCCGCCCTGGCTGCCGCTCACTATGTGGAGGTCAGGAAAGCGGCGGCGGCCGGCGATACCTGCGAACTGCCGGAAACCTTGCTCCAGGGAGTATCCTGAACCTTGAAGTGAAGCGTTTTATCATCAAATTTGTGCTCATGACGGTCATGCTCGTCGGACTGCCGCCGTTGGGTGTCTGGCTGGCGGGATATCCCCTGCCCGGATACTTCGAGTTTCCACCCCTAACCCGCACCGTCGAACATGCGCCCTTTTCGTGGACGATTTTCAGCGCCTACGCGGTCTTTATCGCCGCAACCGTCGGGCCGCTCCTGGTGCGGGCGGTTCGATCCGAACGCCGTAAACCGCCTGGGGCGTTTGTAGCGTCTGTTTTTCCCTGGTGGGGCCGGGCGGGGGTGGTGGCCGGTGTGGCCATGTGGGTGCTGGCCTGGACCCGGTTTGAGTGGTTTGCCAGATTCCAACCCCACACTTTCGCCCCTCTGTGGCTTTGCTACATCCTGGTGGTCAATGCATTGAGCTTTCGCGGCACCGGCCGCTGCCTGATGACTTCCCGTCCCCTTTTCTTTCTGACACTTTTCCCTGCCAGTGCCGTATTCTGGTGGTTTTTCGAGTATCTGAACCGATTTGTACAGAATTGGCACTATGCGGGATCGCGCTTCGATGCCTGGGAGTATTTCTGGTATGCCACCCTGCCTTTCGCCACCGTTCTTCCGGCCGTCCTCTCGACGAGGGAGCTGATCCGGCCACTGTCCTGGCTGCAGAACGGTTTCCGGCATTTTATAAAAGTGCGCTGTCACCGGCCGCGCCTGCTGGCCGTCGGCGTGCTGATTCTCTCCGCGGCAGGCTTGACCGGTATCGGTGTGTGGCCCGACGCTTTTTTCTCGCTGCTTTGGATCGCCCCGCTCTTGATCATCCTGTCACTGCAGACCCTGTTTCAGGAGCCGAATTTATTGACCGAAGTGGCCGCGGGAGACTGGCGGACGGTTATTTCGAGTGCACTGGCAGCGCTTATCTGCGGCTGGTTCTGGGAAATGTGGAATGCCGGCAGCCTGGCCCATTGGACTTACAGCATTCCCTACGTCCAGCGATTCATGATTTTTGAAATGCCGGTTCTGGGATATGCCGGATACCTGCCCTTCGGCCTGGAGTGTGACGTTATCGGCGAATTAATCGATTGGTCCGGGCCGGCCGCCGGGGAGGACCGGTGACCGCCGACTTGGACCCCGGCAGCATTGAAACGCGGACGACGATGCTTAGATTTCACGAAAACTAAACCAACACTGCCGATGGTCATTGTTATTTACCCACGCTTGAAATATCGAGCAGCGGGCGACAATGGATAAGACAATTTATGTGTGAATAGACACAAGCATGAGGTAAGCACGTTGCCGTTTATTGTCATTCCAGGTGTTAAAGGTAAAGTATTTATACCGGAGGTGCGCTCAGATCGTCCGAAAAAACACCCCTGCAAGAATTGCTATTCCTGTCAACTGTGCAGCGATGATCGCTGTACCCTCTGTCGCTCGTCGCAATCCTGCGCCAAAGAGATCCGGCCATTCGACGACACCGAAAACGGCTGACCCCACAAACAGTGAAACCCGGCTGGAAAAATTCGACCGGGCTTTCAGCCCCTGCGAGCCTCGGTAAGAAATAGCGGTTACTTGGACAATTGATCCCAGAAAGATCGTGCCCCATCCCGTGCGGTGTCTTTTCGATGAGACGCCGCAGGCGTTCCGGCCGAGGTGCCGCGCAGACGGGCTATCCGCTCTTCAAGCGGGGGGTGGGTCGAGAAGAGGTGCATGAGGTTCCGGCCGGACAGCGGGTTGACGATCAGCATGTGGGCCGTTGACGGACTCGCATTCATGGGCAAGCGACCTGAGTAGGCGCCGAGTTTTTCCAAGGCGCTGGCCAATCCTTCCGGGTTGCCGGTGAGGGCTGCACCGGAAGCGTCGGCCTGGTATTCCCGTGACCGTGATATGGCCATCTGGATAATCATGGCCGCCATAGGGGCCAGGATAGACATGACGAGTAAGCCGACTATCCCCGATCTACCGCTGTTGTCATCACCACGGCCACCACCGAAGATCATGGACCAGCGCGCCATGCTGGCCAGCAGCATGATCGCTCCGGCCAGGGTCGCTGCGATCGAACCGATCAGAATGTCGCGGTTTTTGACATGCGCCAGCTCGTGGGCTAGGACGCCCATGATCTCCTGCCGGTTCATGAGTTTTAAAAGACCGTCGGTGACCGCCACGACGGCATTTTCGGGGTTGCGGCCCGTGGCAAAGGCATTGGGTGCCTCAGAGGGTATGATGAAGATTTTCGGCATCGGCAGACCGGCGGATTGTGTGAGTTTGCCGACCATGTCGAAGATTTCAGGTGCTTGCTGCGGCGTGGCTTCCCTGGCACGATACATCTTTAAGACCAGCTTGTCCGAGTACCAATAGCTGAAGAAATTCATTCCGGCCGCCAACACGAGTGCGATCACCATCCCTTGACGACCGCCCAGCAATTGTCCGATCCAAATGATGAAGGCCGTCAGGACGGCCAGCAGCACAGTTGTTTTGATTTGGTTGTTCATGGTAATGGCATCCTTTCGCGACTTTCTTCGGGTTATATTCGAAACATTTCTTTGGCAGCCCCAATATAAATCGAAATTTTGTTAATGCAATTTTCCGGCTTGTACATCTTAATAAAATTATTACCATTTTTTAATATGCGGCGTTGAATAAAGCGACTCAATGTGATAGTATTTATGGCGCTTAGGCTTAGAAAGGAAGCTTCGTCTCTATAAATAAACTGATATCAATCGGTATTGATAATACGCCAATTGCTCCACTCCAATTCCTGGCGGCGCGTGCCAAAGAGCGTCTGCGCCATAGTCAGGCGATGCTAACGGATCTCTTTGGCGATAGGGACGAAGATGGAACCTGCTCGAAAAGAAAATACGCTTATCGACCTGGCAACGGCCAGTCCAGCCCCTAAAAACAGAACCGGCAGCCCATCCAGAAATAAGAGGGCTGAGCAGAGGGAAAAAAGCGCAAGCCCCCAGCTCGTCGGTACGGTGATCACAAAGACGAGTGACACAACCCGGGTCACTCTGACCAGATCGTTTCTGGTCAATAAGCTTAATTTCATCAATTTTTCAAATCGCACCGTCCGCTTAAAATTCAAACATACCCGCTTTGACCGAACGCTCACCTTGAAGCTAAAGCCTCTGCCATGCCAAGGGGAGCAGCTCGACCTGCAGTGGTCGCAAGAAGACCGGCTCATCAGCAGGCTCAAATCTTTCGTTTTCGATTCAATCCTGATCCCCGACGGCCAGAAGCTGATTCGGGCCGAGGCGAATATCATTTCTATGAATCAAACCGGCATCAGCCTGCACCTTCCGGAGACCTGTCATCAAATCAGCAACCGGAAAATGCGTCGGTACACCGGACGAAACGTCGATGTGCAGATGGTGCAAAGCAGTTCGCTTTTCCGCGGCCGCCTGCTCGATTTCAACGCCGTCACATTTCGAGTGGAATTGGAGGCCGGTGCTCACCAGACCTTCGAGTGGATCAATCCCGAAAGCTCGGTCAGTGTCATTCTCTCCGGTGGTGCCGACACGTATTATTCAAGCGAGTGTAAAATACTTCGTCACAGCCGGTGCAACGCCAACAGGCAATATGTGCTGGAGCCGATCAGTCGGGAAATTCATCGTTACAGGCAAAAAGAATTTCGCAGCGAGCGCCTGGAAATCAACCCGTCACCGGATATTTACTTTACACACCCCTTGTCTAAAAAGCAGTTGTCGCTCAAGGTCGTGGATCTGTCGGGTTCCGGTTTTTCGGTGGAAGAGGATGAATTAAACGCCCAACTCTTGGCCGGTTTGACCATCCCTGAAGTGGATGTGCGGTTTTCCAACAATGTTGCGGTCAACTGCAAGGCCCAGGTTGTCTACCGCAGAGTCTGCAACGAGGGGAAAAAGGGTGTCTGGGTCAAATGTGGATTGGCGATTATCGACATGGACACGGAGAACAACGTCAAGCTCCTGTCCCTTCTGCACCAGGCCAACAACCGCTATTCGTACATTTGCAACGAGGTCGACCTGGATGCGCTCTGGGGGTTCTTTTTCGAATCCGGGTTCATTTATCCGGATAAATACGCGTATATCGAAGCCAACAAAGATCGCATCAAGAACGTCTATGAAAAGCTCTACACCCAAAGCCCCAGCATTGCCCGGCATTTTATCTACCAGGAGAAAGGCAACATCCTCGGGCACATGGCCATGGTGCGCTTTTACGAAGATGCCTGGCTGATCCACCATCACGCCGCCAAGAAATCGGCCCTGAACAAAGCCGGTCTGATTGTTTTGAAGCAGATCGGCCACTTCATCAACGACTCCTACCGACTCAATGCTATTCATTTAAAACATGTGATGATGTATTACCGGCCGGACAATCGATTCCCCAGCCGGGTCTTCGGCGGTGCTTGTCAGCATATCGACGACCCGAAATGTTGCTCGGTCGACGCGTTTGCGTATGTTCATCTTCCTGTGGTGCCCGGACCGGTCGCGGCGATTGCCAGTCCGTGGGAGTTGAATCCGGCGCAACCGGAAGATCTCGCTGAACTTCAGGATTTTTACGAATACGACTCCGGTGGACTCATGTTAAAAGCCCTCGGCCTGGACCCGGACCGGATCGGTCGAGCGGAACTCGAAGAGGAATACCGGCGACTCGGTTTCAAGAAGGAGAAGCATCTTTTTGCGCTGAAGGCCGATGGCCTGCTCAAGGCGATCATCTTGGTCAACATTACCGATTTCGGTTTCAACCTGTCGAACCTGACCAATTGCATCAAGTTTATCGTCGTGGACCCGGAAGGATTGAGCGGTGACATTTTCAAGAAAGTGATCTTCAGGTTAAATGAAAAATTCCCTTTCGAGGAACTGGCGGTTCTGGTCAATCCGGTTTCCTTCGCCGAGGCCATCCAGCTGCCCTTTGAAAAAATTTACAACATGTGGATCATGAACACCCGATTTTCGGATCCCTATTTCCGTTATCTGAAGCGCCTGTTAAAGCATATCCATTAGCATCATGCCGGACGGCGCCCCCGACAGGTGATGACCGGTGTGTAGGTGAATCGGCGTGGGGTGTTGACAAATGCCTGTTCGAACTCCGATCTAAATTCCTCGAAACCCCTCTTGTATTCATCGAAAGGATAGCCCGAGTTCCGGGCGGCGATTTCCACCTTCTTCGTCCAGTTAAAGGCATCGGCTTCTTTGAGTTCGCCGTAAATCAGGTGGTGTGGCATCATGTCGACCACGATGTCGAGGAACCCGAGATCATAAAGATAGGCATAGAGTTTACGTCCGACGTAAGGATCGAAACCGGCCACTTTTTCAAGGGCTTTCATGACGCCTCTTAAGGCGGTTTCGAGCCGAGGTGTCAGCCCGTAGTGGTTCAAGCAATTGTGATCGAGGTCGATCAAGCAAAGAATGCCGCCGGGCGCAACAATTTGGGCGATGTTTTTCACGATCTCGAAACTCTCGGTGCGATAGTATTCCAGGACGAAGCGGATCCAGACCAGATCGAATCGGCCGAGTGCTTCAAGCGGTTTCCGGATGTCCATTTGACGGAAACTCAGACCGGTGGCGCTGTATTTGGATCGTGCAAACCGGACGCGCTGTGGAGCGATGTCGACACCGATGGTTTCGGCACCCGGTTGGGACAGTCGGTTCAGGATAAAGGTCGTTTTGCCCGATCCGCAGCCCAGATCGGCGACCCGCATGCCGGCGGTGATTCCAGACCAGAGCGCCTGCTTTTCGACTAAACGGGGATCGGTTTTCATGTCCAAGCGAAGGGCTTCTTCATCGCTTTCCATCAAGTAGTCTTTTCGCATCCCTTATCAGCACCTCCGTTTGGTACCCGTACGGTTTTCTGTTGATTTCCCGCGATTTACAGCACTTGCCGATGGTCTGTCAATCGGTTAATCAGCCAATCGGCCGGGTACAGGCGTAGAAAAACGAATTTACTTGACCTGCACCGTGTTTATTTTTACTTATTATGTCATGTTTGACGACTTCAGACCATCAAATGCGACCATTACGGGAGTAGACACATGAAAGACGGAAACAGTTTCGATGATGACAAAGAAACCGACAACGAAGACTTCGGTGCACTTTTAGAGGCCTATGGCGGGGATATCGGTGAGAGCGTTCTGGTGGGGGATAAGATCAACGGCAAGATTATCGCCATCGGCTCGGAGACAGTCTTTGTCGACACCGGAACAAAGATCGACGGGGTTGTGGATAAAAAGGAACTGCTGGATGACAAGGGCCAACTGCCCTACGGCGTCGGAGACAGGCTCGAGCTTTTTATTATCGCCTCTGACGAGAGCGAGATCCGGCTTTCCCGGGCCCTGTCCGGTATCGGCGGCCTGCAACTGTTGACGGATGCTTTTCGCAACCGGATTCCGGTCGAGGGGCGGGTGACCGAAACCTGCAAGGGCGGATTTCGCGTCGCCGTCATGCAGCGCACGGCATTTTGCCCGATCAGCCAGATCGATGTCAAATACGTCGATACGCCGGAAAACTATGTGGGAGAGACCTTGCTCTTTAACATCACGCAGTTCGAAGACAAGGGACGCAACATCGTACTTTCCCGGCGCAAACTTCTGGAACGCGAGCAGAAAAAGGCGCGCGAGGCCTTTTTCACCACGCTGACAACCGGTACCGTGCTCACCGGCACCGTCACCCGCCTGATGCCTTACGGAGCCTTCGTGGAATTGATTCCTGGATTGGAGGGTATGGTGCACATCTCGGAACTGAGCTGGTCGCGGGTCGAGAAACC
>JAQAZR010000206.1:0-2539 GCA_032127235.1 Deltaproteobacteria bacterium | reverse complement strand
ACTGATATTTTTGGCTTCTCTCTCTTGCCTGAGATAATTACCTACGGTTTGCATTGTTCAGTCTCCAAAGTATCCAACCTTCTTTTGTTCACTTTGAAAACAAATCCGGAATCGCATCCATAAATTCGGTTCCAGTATAATTCGACGCGTTCAAGCCGAAGGCGGACCCATATTTTCCTGCTGCCCCAGCTTTGAATCAAATCTTGCAATCAGCATGGAAACGGCGTTAACAACTACACTATATTTTCAATCGGGTAATTCAGCCTCCTTTTGTACCTTGGCGCCCGTCGAATTGTCAAACGAAAAACCGATCCGTTTAGCGAACAACAGCTTGCGAATTGGCTGACCTAACGGGCACATCCATCATTGATCTCAACAATTGGCCAATAAATCGGCTAAACTGAGGATGAGATGACCGGTAAAAATTTCACCCTTAAGTATGGCAGGGGAACCTTGTCTTTCGAGATACCCGCCGACCGACTCCTGTACGAACTGGTCGGCTCCAACCGTCCGGCCGTTCCCGACCTGGCGCAGGACTACCTCTACGCGTTGGACCACCCGATCGATTCGGCGCCGCTCAATGAACGGGTCAAACCGGGAGAGCGGGTCGCCATCGTGGTGAGCGATATCACCCGCGCCTGGCAACGAAACGACGAAACACTGCCCCTGCTCATCGATTACCTCAACCGGGCAGGGATCAGAGACCGCGATATTATCATCATCATCGGTGTGGGAGCCCACCGTCCCAATACCAGAGATGAATTCGTCGAGCTCTGTTCCAGGGAGATTTGCCACCGCGTCAGGGTGGTGAATCACGACGCCTGGCAGATCGAAAACATGGTTTACCTGGGCAAAACCAGTCGCGGGACCGAGGTCGCCGTAAACCGAATCGCGGCCGAAGCCGACCGGTTGATTCTCACCGGAGGGGTGATCTATCACTACATGGCCGGTTTCGGCGGGGGACGTAAAAGCATCCTTCCCGGTGTGGCGGCGCTCAAAACAATCCAGCAGAACCATTTGCTGGCCCTGACCGACCGGGTGGGCGGCGGCACAAACCCCAAGTCGGCCAGCGCCGTCACCACCGGAAATTCGATGCACGAAGACATGATGGAAATTGCCGCCTTTGCCAAGCCGGACTTTTTAATCAACGATTACCAAACTTTTTTGAAAATGCTTTTGACCCCTTCCCGGACACCCTCTACGATGGAATCCTGGGTTTGATCTTTGGCCGCGTCGCCGGCTTTCTCCGTCGTGTCCGTCACAAAATCGTCTTTTTCTTTCTGGGCCGGCTGTGGAGTCTGGCGAGGGGGCATTTTGCCCATAGACGGCATTTCCATCATGCTGACACCCGCCGGCAGTTGGTAATAGGCTATGTTCAAGGAAGGCTTCTCGACGCTCTGGAGCGTCATTTCTTTTCCGTACCGCAGCATGCCGCCGCGCTCTTCCATTTTAGCGGACTTGAGGGATTGATCCAGCCTGCGGGCGGAATCTTGACCGAGCATCTGCGCCATGCGCGCAGCGAACACAATCCAGCCTTGATGAACTTTTAGAATGTCTGGATGACGGCTCAACACGATTTCTTCTTTTTGTGTCTTTCCCGAGGAGTCCTTATCCTCGACTTCATATACTTTGCCCTTGTAGCCGGCAATGGTTTCATAACGGCCCGTATCCGTGAAAATTTGTTGATCGCTTTGTGCGCCCGATGGTTTGGCACCTTTCGCGAAGCCCTTCATGATACCGGACATCTGGTCCATGTCAAAAGCCGACCATTTTCCCTCTTCCTTGCGCACCATGTACACTTTTTGGTTGGTCAGCAACATATAGGTGTCCTTTTCATTGGTATCGATGCGTACGTGTTGGTCGTCACGAATACTGAGCTTGGAAACGGCACCATCACTCATTTTCCAGGTTGCAACAATGTCAGCCCAAGCGAGATTGGCGGAAAATAGAAGAGCGATTGTTCCAACGATCAGAGTGCGCATGGCAGACCTCCATAAATCAACGTTCGGTTCTTGTTTCTTGAATGAAACTTAACAGTTTCCTCTTCGATCAAACTGGATGATTGCGGCCGCAGACTGTCCTCTCAACTGATATGACCACAACACGGATTTGTAAACCTGTTTTCGTCATTTTTATGACCACGAACAGGCCTCTTACGGTTAACCCGTCACCTTATCGACTATCTTCAGCGTGTAGTCGATGTCCTCGGCCGTGATGTGGTAGTGGGTGACGGCCCTGAGCCGGCGCTTCCCGGTGGGAAGGACGTGGATTCCCTCCGCGGCGAGCGCTGCAGAGAGACGATCGGCCGGCAGATCGTCTCTCTTGCTGTCGAAGAAAACGATGTTTGTTTTCACGCGGTCGATATCGATTGAGATGCCCCTTGATTCGGCCAGACCCACGGCCAGGCGCCGGGCTGTGGCATGGTCTTCGGGCAGCCGCGGGGTCATTTCCGTCAGCGCCACGATGCCGGCGGCGGCCAGCACCCCGGCTTGGCGCATGCCGCCGCCGAGAACCTTGCGGGCCCTGCGGGCCTTCTCGA
>JAQAZR010000205.1:0-6603 GCA_032127235.1 Deltaproteobacteria bacterium | reverse complement strand
GCAACCGTCCCCTGCCGCACTCGAGCAGAAAGGCCGACGGGCCGTACCGGGAGGTCGACTGAAAGGATGGTTCTCTTTTCTGGAACAGGGCCTTGATCACCGTTAAACCCGTATTTTTAAGCTGCGTGACCTCGGCGGGTGTCTCGCGGCCATGAAGCTGGACACCGGTCAATCCGCACCGCTCCGCTTTTTTCAGGATCACATCAGCAGGTTCGTCCACAAAAACCCCAATGACAGCCGCCCGGCCGTTTACCACCGCGGCAATCTCTTTGGCTTGGGCATCAGAGACGTAGCGCGGGCTTTTGGGGTAGAAAACCAGGCCGACGGCCTCAATTTTCAGCGCCGCACACGCCGCCGCCGTTTTTACTTCGGTTAAACCACACACTTTTATCTGAATGATTCTTTTCACTGTTGCTTTCTAAGCCCGATAAGTTCATGATATTTTCAGGTCAGTTCTCTTCCAATCCGAGCAAGTTCTTCAAAAAACCCCCGGTGTCATCCGCCCGCACAAGGCTCTCGCCGATAAGAAAATTGAAGATGCCGGCCGCACGAATTTTCAGGATATCTTCCCGTGAGTGAATCCCGCTTTCGGCCACGCCGGTCTGCTGCGATTCAAACCGCTGGGCCAGTCGGATTGACGTGTTGATGTCGGTCTTGAAGACATCCAGGTTGCGGTTGTTGACACCGATCAGCCGGGCACCGGCCTCCGAAGCGATGTCTAACTCTTCCTCCGAGTGGACCTCGACCAGGGCATCCACCTGCAACTCCCGGCTCAAGAAAAGGTATTCCTTGAGCTGATGTTCCGACAGGATTCGCACGATCAGAAGAATGGCATCTGCGCCGAGGGCGACGGATTCAATTACCTGGTAGGAAGAGATAATGAAGTCTTTCCTCAGCACCGGTAGGTGGGTTGCCTCGCGGGCGCTGCGCAAGTCGTTGAAACTGCCGCGGAAAAACCCCTCGTCGGTGAGTACTGACATGGCCGCGGCCCCGGCGGATTCGTATCTGCGGGCATATTCCGCCGGATCGAGATCGGCTCGGATGACACCTTTCGAAGGTGAGGCCCGCTTGACTTCGGCAATGATATTGATCCCATGAGGACCAGGTTGTGCGAGCGATTTCGAAAAAGACCTCAAATCGGTTCTGGCTCTGGCTCGTTGCTCGAGATCGGCCACCGGAACAGTCTTTTTTGCCTCGGTCACCTCGGCCCTTTTCTGCGCCACGATCCGGTCCAGGATGTAAACGCCCATTACCCGTTTTCCTTCGTGTATGCTGCCAGGGCTTCCAGTTTACCGGTGGCGGCACCCGAGTCGATCGCCTCTTCGGCCAGCCGGATACCTGCGGGAATGTCTTTTGCCCTGCCCGAGGCGACCAGAGCGGCCGCGCTGTTGAGCAAAACCACGTCGCGCCGGGCGCCCTTTTCACCGGCCAGAATCCGGCGGGTGATCTCGGCGTTGTAGGCCGGTTCCCCGCCGGCCAGTTCCTGTGGATCGGCCGCCTCTCCAAAGAACTGTTCCGGTGACATGTCGTAAGTCCGGATCTGCCCGTCGCTTAGTTCCGAGATACGCGTCGGCGCGCAAACGGAGATTTCGTCCAGCCCGTCGTGACCATGAACCACGAAAGCCCGCCGGCTCCCCAGCATCTTCAGGGCTTCGGCAAACATTTCCGTCAGCTGAGGCGCATAAACCCCTAAAAGCTGGCAGTTGGCGCCGGCCGGGTTGGTTAGCGGTCCCAGCATGTTGAAGATGCTGCGCACCCCCACCTCCTTCCTCGCCGTCATGGCATACTTCATGGCACCATGGTACAGCGGTGCAAACAGGAATCCGATGCCGATTTCGGCAATGGCCTCTTCGACAATCTCCGGGGCGGTGTTGAGGTTGACACCGAGGTTTTCCAGCAGGTCGGCACTGCCGCACTTGCTCGATACACTGCGGTTGCCGTGTTTGGCGACCGTCACACCGCAACCGGCAACAACAAAGGCCGTGGTGGTTGAAATGTTGAAGGTGTTGGCCCCATCGCCGCCGGTGCCGCACGTGTCCACCACCGTCTGACCCCGTACCTCGATGCGCAGGGCCTTGCGGCGCATCGCCTGGGCTGCACCGGCCAACTCCTCGAAGGTTTCGCCCTTCGTCGCCAGTGCCGCCATAAACGCTCCCACCTGAGAGTCGCTCACCTCACCAGAGAAAATGAGGCCGATCATCTCAGACATCTCCGACTGCGTCAGGTTTTTCCGGTCGATGATCTTGGTCAGATATTCACGAAACATTGCCCCTCTCCTTTCTTTAGGCTCGCAAACCCATCATGTTCGGTTGACGAAGTTCCGCAACAATCGTTTACCCACCGGCGTCATGATCGACTCCGGATGGAACTGGATCCCCTCGGTTGCATCCGTCACATGCCGGATACCCATGATTTCGCCGTCTTCCGCCTCGGCAGTGATTTTCAGGCAATCCGGCAGGGTTTCCTTCTCCACGGCCAGGGAATGGTATCGCATCGCAGAGAAAGGGGATTTGATGCCTTTGAAGATCGTTTGCCCATCGGCGGTCACAGATGAGGTCTTGCCGTGCATCAGGCGTTTGGCGGAAACAACCTTGCCCCCCATGACCGCAGCGATTGCCTGATGACCGAGGCAAACGCCCAGAATCGGAAATTTGCCGGAAAAGCGGTCGATCAACGGCATCGAAATCCCGGCCGTCTCCGGCCGTCCCGGTCCGGGAGAAATGACGAATCCGGCAGGTGCCATCTCCTCCAATACTGAAAGTGAAACGGCATCGTTCCGAAACACGACCACTTCAGATCCGATGATTTTCAGGTATTGTACCAGGTTGTACGTAAACGAATCGTAATTGTCGATGACCACTATCATGGAGAAACTTCCTCATTGAGTTTTGTCGGTTATGTCAGTTAGGTCGGTTGTGTCAGTTGAGCCGGTTAGCCCGTTGGCCCGTTTGTCCGGTTACCGCAGTTTCAGCAACCACCGGCTGACCGGCCAACCGGTTAACCGCTGCGAAGCAGCTCCAAGGCCTTCTGAATGGCCATGGCCTTGTTGACGGTTTCTATGCGCTCCCGCTCGGGATCGGAATCGGCGACGATCCCGGCCCCGGCACGCACGGTGAGCCGACCATTCTCGACGCAGGCCGTGCGAATTGTGATGGCCATGTCCATGTTACCGCTGAAGGAAACGTATCCCACCGCGCCTCCGTAAGGTCCCCGCGGCTCTTCCTCGAGTTCGGCGATGATTTCCATCGCCCGCACCTTGGGCGCCCCCGACAGGGTGCCGGTGGGAAACGCTGCCGGAATCAGGCTCCAGGCATCGCAGTCCGGGCGCAGATCACAACAGATATTGGATACCAGATGCATAACGTGGGAATAGCGTTCCACCACCATCAGGTCGGTGACCTGCACGGTACCGGTCTCGGCCACCCTCCCCAGATCGTTGCGTCCCAGATCGACCAGCATAAGATGTTCGGCCCGCTCTTTTTCGTCCTTGAGCAGTTCGTCGGCAAGATCCCGATCCTCCTGTTCGGAACTGCCCCTGGGCCGGGTGCCGGCGATCGGCCTGAGTGTCGCCACACCGTTTTCCAGCCGCACCATGGTTTCCGGGGAGGACCCGATCAATACGGTTCCGTCGAGATGGAGAAAAAAGAGATAGGGGGACGGGTTGATGAAGCGCTGGGCTCGGTAGAGTGAAAGCGGGTCGGGCGGCGGGCTACTGGTAAACAGTTGCGATATCACGGCCTGGATGATATCGCCGGCCCGGATGTACTCTTTGGTTTTCAACACCTTTCGGCGGAAGGTATCATCATCGATCACGGGCTCGAGCCGGCAGCCGACTTGCCCGGCGGCTGCATCGTCTTCGGACACCGGCTGTTCGATACGGGCGGCCAGGCCTTCAATCCGATCCAGGGCCGCTGCGTAAGCCGAAGCTCCGTCGGGGTGGTCCTCCGTAAAGCTGAGGGCCACGATCATCAACGTGTTGGAGATATTGTCGAAGATCAGGATCTCCTCGGGGACCATAAAATGGGCCAAGGGCTTGTCCTCCGTCAGCTTGTTGGGGATATCCTCGAAAAACGAAACCGCCTCGTAGGTCAGGTAACCCACCAAACCGCCCCAGAACCGGGGTAGTTCCGGTATGACCGCCGGCCGGTATTGTTTCATGTAGGCGCGCAGATAGACCATGGGATCTCCGTGGTGGGGTTCGTTCCGCACGGCACCGTTTTGTCGAATCTCAACCCGGTCTCTGAAGATTTTGAGCTGACTGCGCGAGGCGGAGCCGAGAAAACTGAACCGCCCCCAGCGCTCGCCGCCTTCGACGCTCTCGAAGAGAAACGCAGGCCCATCGTTCGGGTAGATTTTGCGCATGATCGTCACCGGCGTGTCCATATCCGCTAAAATTTCAAGGCCCACCGGAATCACGTTGCTGGTGCGGGCCAGGGCTGCAAAATCGTTTTCGTCGGGAAATATGCGCAGTCGCATCAAATTGCCTCCCTCTCGCAAGATAGTGTCCATCCATAAATGGCCTTTTTCCCACTGGGCTGCGTTCTCCGCTGGTTTCCGGCTGCGGCGTACGTAAAGTACGCCTCGCCGCAAACCCTTGTGCGGCCTTGCCCATCGAAAAAAATGCTCATTGATGAACTGAACGCACAAAACAGTGCCGTTAAATAATAAATCCGAATGGGCACAAGATAGATTCGGTTTTTTTACACATACAAAAAGGGCCGTTGGTGTAACCCGCGGCCCTTTTCTGACACAAAAAAACCGCGGGTGCTTCAGGCTGCCCACGGTTTTGTTTTTTTCTTCAGTTGGTAATCAGGCTTATGGTCTCCCGCCGGCAAGCCCTGGTATCAAGGCCCACCACCACCAGCATCTGAGATCTGTTTCGGTTTGATTGACGGCCATAGTGACGCTTAGCATGGTTTCTCCAAAAGAAATTTGCCAGATGCTAACGGATCAGTCAGCCGGCTGTCAAGATTTTTTTTCAATTCACAAAGATTTTATGAGTTCACAGCCTAAAGTTTTCATGTCGTCAATCGGAAAGCATGATTAATTCATTATTGGTCGTGAAATCGATTTCCGGAAGAGCCTCTCCCGGCTTGAAGGCTTTCCAGACAGACTCAAACGTCTTGGCATCGTTGATAAAGCCAACCGGCTGGTCGCCCTGCTTCTCCGGAAGCAGGTTGAGTTGAGTCACAGGATAGTCGCCCTATCAGGATTGCAGGATTTTCGCTTCGCCATTAAGGGGCCCAAATTCCAAACATTCCGCACTCCGCATCTGCCAGCATACTTGAAGATGCCCCCGACATGATATATGTCTAAGTATATATCATGCCGCAGGAGGGTTCAACATGCAAACCGCTAAAGTATTCATAAACGGCCGAAGCCAGGCCGTAAGGCTTCCTAAGGAAATCCGCTTCTTGGGAGATGACGTCTTTATTAATAAAATCGGCAAAATAGTCATCCTTATCCCGAAAGATGATCCTTGGGCATCCTTGGCAAGCAGCCTCGATCAATTTACCGATGACTATATGGAAACCAGAGATCAACCGCCCCAGGATTCTCGGGAACCATTATGATTCAACATATGCTCGATACAGACATCTGCATCTATATCATTAGAAGAAAACCAGCGGATGTAATCAAACGGCTCGTGAAAAGCCGGATATCGGAAATCGGTATCTCGTCAATAACTTTGAGCGAACTTGAATACGGTGTCGAAAAAAGCTCAAAACAAGAACAAAATAATGAAAAGGAATTTGGTCGCGTTCCAAATCTCAAAATCGATAATTGGGCGAAATAATCCTCTATTATTGTTTGGGATATTTTGAATGGCACACAAATTTTGCCTATTGACATATATGCATATATAATGCACATTAATGCATATGAGAACAACACTCAACATAGATGACAAAATATTGGAAAAGGCATCACGGCTGACAGGCGTTAAGGAGAAGACCTCTTTAGTGCGGCTTGGCTTAGAAGCTTTAATAGCGCGTGAGAGCAGCAAGCGACTGGCTAAACTTGGCGGAACCGAAAATAACCTTCGTTCCATTCCAAGGCGCAGATCTGCCTAAAATCGAACATGGTCATTGTTGACACGTCAATTTGGGTTACCCACCTTCGGCAAGGCAGCCGGCAGCTTGAGAAGCTGTTAGTAGATGCTGAGGTTACGTGCCATCCATTTATCGTTGGCGAGATCGCCTGCGGTAATCTAAAAAACCGAAACGAAATCATCTCCTTACTTCAATCTCTTCCAATGGCATCGACGATTGCATTTGACGAATTCCTATTTTTTATTGATCGAAACCACCTGATGGGAAAAGGTGTTGGTTTCGTCGATGTCCACTTATTAGCGTCTGCTCAATTGACAGGGATGCCACTGTGGACAGCAGATAAATGGCTAAAATCTGCGGCGGATCAACTTGAATTGACATTCAGATAATGGATATCGGAATAGCAAAGGGCTTTCGGTCATCGTTTCCCGGCCCCTCAGTTCAGCGTCGGTGATAAATGATGGATTTAAATTCAATCACAATCTCAAAGAAAAATTATCCGAGCAAGATCCGAAAGATGTTTGCAGGCGGGCTTTGATGTGAACTGTTT
>JAQAZR010000204.1:0-6255 GCA_032127235.1 Deltaproteobacteria bacterium | reverse complement strand
TCGAATCTACCTGCCGGCGTCGAGCCGAACCCTGGCGGCCGATCCGCAACCCGCTGGTGAGCAACCCGTTATGGCATCCAGTCGGACCGTTTTGCTGGTCGACGACGAAGAGGTGGTTTTGGATGTCGGTGTCAGGATGCTGCAACATTTCGGCTACGCGGTTTTGCCGGCCGCAAACGGCCATGAGGCCATGCAGATTTATACTGAAAACAAAGCAAAGATCGATCTTGTCATTCTTGACATGGTGATGCCGGATATGGGAGGGCGGGTTGTATACGACCGGCTCAAGCAATGCAATTCGGACGTTAAGGTCCTCCTGTCAAGTGGTTACAGCCTTTCCGGCGAAGCCGCAGAGATCATGAAAAGCGGCTGTAACGGGTTTATTCAAAAACCGTTCAATATCAAAGAACTAACGGCTCAAATCGATCAAATCCTCCAGTAGCGTTAACCGGCATGGCCGGTCGTAATCGTTGCCATATCCAGTCTGCTGTCCCCCTCCATTGATGTCCTCAGACGTGAGACAGTCCACCCACGGATTACCGAAGGGCGCAAGTCGGTTTCCGATCCGGACATCGGCTGTGGTGTTGGCGGCTGTATCGTGCTATATTTTTCTCTATGTTCTTTGCTTGACTTTTTAACCAGGATTCTGTCCACTTACTATTGAGCGGAGGGAGAGTGATAAAATGAACGTTCGATTGGCCCGATTTTATTTTTCGTCTGCGGTTATGGCGGTAATGGTTATCTTATCATCCGGAAGTGTGAATCAGGCCCATGCCCAGGAATTAACGGTGGAACAGACCGTCATTTGCAAGAAGGTTGTAAACCGTGCTCCGGTCGATGCCGGAAACAGTTTTGCGACGTCCATCGACAAAATATTTTGCTTTACCAAAATTGTCGGGGCCAATCATCCGACTGAAATCACCCATGTCTGGTATTTCGATGGTACCGAAAGAGACCGCGTCACCCTGGCGGTGGGTGGCAGTCCTTGGCGCACTTACAGCTCGAAGCGTTTGCGACCGAGCGACGTCGGATCCTGGCATGTTGACGTTCTGGATGCCGGTGGCAACATGCTGGACCGTGTGGCATTCAATGTGGTGCCTTAAAGGATCTTTATTTGTACTTGGCCAGAAAACATATCAAGGGTAGACTTCACTACTTCATAAGGGAATCATATCTTCACCACGGTTGCCTGCGCAGCCGGGACTTGTTTGACTTGGGAACCGACCCCACGCGTTTTATCAGATATCCCGGCGGAAATGCCTACTACATCGACGAGGTCGTAGAGGAGAGCCTGACGGCCTTCTGCTCGACCCCCACCGGAGATCAGTTGGACGACATCTTCTGGGCGTTTCTCGATCCTGATATCCGAATCAAGCTGGAACCTTTTCGGCGCAGAGAATTTCGCGCCAGACAAGCGAAGCGCCCGTCGGTCGATGCTTCCGACGACAGCCGTCATATCTTCGACAGGCGCCGGCTTATTTTTCTAAAAACCGGTCAAAAAAACCTGAGCCGCATCGATGCCGTCCCTGCCAAGATATTCAAGATACTGGGCAACAAGTCGCGTGATGAACTCGAGCAGCAGTTTATCGATATGGAGCGGAGCCTGCGAGACACAGAGATCAAAACCTACGTTTACGCCGTCTTCAACTTGCAGGATTTTTTTGCCGAATCTTACGCGAAATCCGTCCCGGACTTTCTGGATCAATCTAAGGTTGATGCCCATTTCGTCAGTCAAATCTGCAAACTCAACCAAGACGCGGTATTCTGGGCCGGTGTCGATCCTTTCGGCGGATTGAACGACTATCTGATTCGCTACGCAATTATGTTTTTCGATTTCGACTATGAACCCCGGAGCTTTATGGATGAATACATCCGCGGCTTTATGAACAACCGTCGCAACTATCGACCGCCGGTTCCACAACCGACGGTATCGATGGAAACGGCTTGCCGCATATTCGGCAAGAGTGAAGAAACTCTGATGAAAATGAGCCGAAGAGAACTATCGCGACTCTACCGGCGCCGGGCCCGGGATCTGCATCCGGATCAGGGCGGCAAGGCACCGCAATTCATCAAATTGACCGAAGCCTATAAAAGTTTGCAGCGAAGAAAAAACGAATAGCGGGGCGGAAACTCACAAGCACGAATTATACCCTATTTTTAATGCTGTGCATCGTGCACGAGCTTATCCTCGACACCGGTATGGCGGAAAAATGCCTGCATGAAAGGCGAGTGGACAAACCGAAGCGGTAGAGTTGCCCAATCGTTCACCCAACACCTGGATTGACACATGATTATCGGACTGGATGTCGGCGGCACCCACACCGACGTGGTTCTTCTGGGAAGCGAAGGCCTGCTGAAAGAGTTCAAGATCGCCACCGACCCCCTGGACCTGTTCCAAACCGTCCTCTCGGCCCTGGAAACCGTCACCGCCGGTATCGATCCGCAACAAATCCGCCGTATCGTGCTCAGCACCACCCTGACCACCAACGCCATCGCCCAGAACAAACTATCGCCGGTCGGCATGATCGTTTCAAGCGGGCCGGGCATCGACCCCGAGGCCTTGTGCACCAACCCGTTTTTTTTTCCGGTATCCGGCTCCATCGATCACCGGGGCCGCGAAGTGCAGCCGGTCGATGTCCGCGAAATCCAGAGTATCACCGCGACCCTGCAGGCCGTCGGGGTCCGGTACGTGGGGGTGGTGGGCAAGTTTTCGGTGCGCAACCCGCAGCACGAGCTTCTCATCCGTGACGTGTTGCGGAAACGCTTCGACCGGGTGTTCTTGGGGCACCAAGTGTCGGGTAACCTGAACTTCGCCCGTCGAGTGGCGACCACTTATCTGAACGCAGCCGTTTATCCCGTTCACCGTCGATTCTTCGATGCCGTCCACCGGTCTTTGGCCCAAAAGGGGCTGCAGGTACCGCTTTACATCCTTAAAGCCGATGGCGGCACCATGAACCTGGAGGCGTCGATGGAATTTCCCGGCCAGACCATCCTTTCCGGTCCGGCTGCCAGCGTCATGGGGGCCGTCGCCTTTGCACCGCTCCATGTCGACGCCATG
Organism: Deltaproteobacteria bacterium; assembly: GCA_032127235.1. Taxonomy (GTDB): domain Bacteria; phylum Desulfobacterota; class Desulfobacteria; order Desulfobacterales; family SG8-13; genus JARFQH01. The sequence goes on along the minus strand of JAQAZR010000204.1, from coordinate 3,197 downwards.
GTCCTGGACATCGGCGGCACCACCACCGACATGGCCGTCATTCGCAACCGCATCCCCTCGCTGCATCCGATCGGGGTGCGCCTCGGGGGTTTTCGAACCCTGATCCGGTCGCTGGAAACGCGCTCCATCGGTATCGGTGGCGACAGCTGCGTGACCGTGGTCGACAGTGCCCTGAAGATCGGCCCAGAACGCGAGGGGCCGGCCATGGCCTTTAACGGCGAATATCCGACCCCCACCGATGCCTTGCATGTGCTTGGAGAAATGACCGAAGGCGACCGGGACAGGGCGGCCGACGGTATCGAGTCTATCGCTGCGGCCTTGCAGCTTTCAATTGAGGCGGCAGCCGAACAGATTGTCGATCAAGCTTGCCGAATGATTCTATCGGAAGTGCTTTCGTTGGTCGACCGGATCAACAACCGGCCGGTTTATACCATCCAGGACCTGCAGCAGGAGGACCGGGTCGATCCGAAGGTCTTGCTTTTCGTGGGGGGACCGGCACCGGTGTTTGCGCGCCGGCTCGAGGCCCTCTCGGGACTAAGGGTTCGACTGGTGCCCCGCTGGCAGGTGGCCAATGCCATCGGAGCGGCCCTGGCCCGCACGACCTGCGAGGTGACCGTTTTCGCCGACACCCAGCTGGGGTTGGTCATGGCGCCCGAGGAGGGCTTCACGGACAAGATCGACCGCAACTACACGGCCCGGCACGCAGTCGATCAGGCGCGGGTCCTGCTGAAGGAAAAAGCCCGTAATATCGGGGCTTTCGACGAAGACCTGGAGATGGAGGTCGTCGAGGAACAGCAGTTCAACATGGTGCGTGGGTTTTTGACCACCGGCAAGAACATCCGGGTCAAGGTGCAGGTGAAACCCGGCTTGATCCGTGAGTTCGGTACCATTGCTCAGAAACTGGCTGACTGATCGACGCGGGACAGGCGGGGACCGGCCCACACGGAGACAGCCGCACACCCCAACGCACAAAGACGGCCGATGAATACCGGATGCACTTTTTCCTCGGTCATCGACCGTTAGGAGCCATCGATGCTGACCGCCAAATATCGTACCGGCCTGGTTTTCTTTCCGGCTTTCGACTGGGCCATCAGCCCCACCCACCCTGAACGCGAAGAGCGCCTTCTCTATACCCAGGACCAGGTTCTGGAGGAAGGGCTTTTCGACATTGACGGCGTCTCGGAGTTTAAAGCGGACCTGGTCACCGTCAAGGACATTCAGAGGGTGCACTTTTGTGTGCCCGATGTCTGGAGCGTCACCACCGAATCACACTTCATCAGTGCCGGTGGCGCCAAAACCATCGCCATCGCGGTGATGGACAAAAAGGTGGATCGGGGTTTTGCGCTGGTGCGGCCGCCCGGCCACCATGCCATGCGCATCGTGCATGGTGCCCGGGGGTTTTGCAACATCAACATCGAAGCGGTCATGATTGAGTACATACGACGGGCCTACAAGATTGACCGTGTGGCCGTAGTGGACACCGACTGCCACCACGGCGACGGCACCCAGGACATTTACTGGCACGACCCAGACACGCTCTTCATTTCCCTCCACCAGGACGGCCGCACCCTCTACCCCGGCTCGGGCTTTCCCAACGAGATGGGGGGCCCCAACGCGCTGGGAACCACCGTCAACGTTCCGCTGCCGCCGCACACCTCGGAGGAGGGTTTCCTCTGCGCCCTGGAGAAGGTTGTGATGCCGATTCTATCGGACTTCAGGCCCCAGCTGATCATCAACTCCGCCGGCCAGGACAATCACTACTCGGATCCGATCACCAACATGAACTTTTCGGCTCAGGGTTACGCTCGACTCACGGAACGGTTGCAACCCGACATCGCGGTGCTCGAAGGTGGGTATGCCATCGAAGGGGCGCTGCCTTACGTCAATCTGGGCATCATCCTGGCTATGGCCGGTATCGATTACCGGCGGGTCAGGGAGCCGGATTACGATCCTCAGCGCATCCGTCAACGCCCCGAGGTGACCCGTCACATCGAAGACCTCTGCGCGGTGGTGACGGGCTTGTGGGGGCAGCGCACGCTGCGGCGGCAGCAGGTGCTCAACGAAAAAGAATTCGAGACGCGGACACGACACATCTTCTATGACACCGACATGATTCGAGAGACCCAGAAGGAGACCATCCGCGTCTGCCCCGACTGCGCCGGGGCGCTGCGGGTCGACTCTTCGTCCAGTCGCGGGATTCATATCCTGGCGGTGCACATCCCCCGCAAGGCCTGCACGGCCTGCCGGGAAACCGCTTTCCGCTGGTACGAGTCGGCGGAGTGGGGCGAGTTCGATCACATCTTTCTGCAGGACCGGCCGCAGGACGCCTTCCAGGAGCGCAAGTAGGGCGGTCATCTTCATCATGCTCCCATTCAAACAGAGACAGCCGGGTGCGGGACAAAATGCCACGCGGCTGCCTCTTGACTTTTCGGAGCGGTTGGCAGGATAACTGGGACAACGGATTGCGGGTTCCCCACTTTCCGCCGAAGTATTTTAAGAGGCCCTGAATTCTTGCCGCTGTTCCAACCCTCGAAAAAGGAAGGAGAGGCTATGAAAAAACGTATCTTGATCGCCATCGTCATTGCTGCCTGGTTTACCGTTTCGGCGGCTGCCGCCGACAACGGTGAGGCCATATTCAAATCCCAGGGGTGTACGTCCTGCCACCGACCCGAAAGCGCCTCCAAGGTGAACCCGTCGCTTACGGAGATTGCACAAATGTATCAGGGTAAGGAGGACCAGTTGACGCGTTACCTGAACGGGGAGGCCGAGGCGATCGTCAAACCCGACAAGGCGGGAATGATGAAGCGGCACATAGAAAAAACCAAACAGCTCTCCGATGCGGACCGCAAGTCGATAGCGGATTTTATCATGACGTATGCGAAATAGCCCTTCGCGCGCAGCGTATCAAGAAGAGCACAGTATCCGCCCGGGAGGCTGACAGAAATTCTCGGTGAAAGTAAGAATCCATCACGAAAAAATCGACCACCTTTTATCGCACCAATGGGAGCGATTGGTCGAGATTCAGCAGGTTCAGATTGACTTGATGTCAGAGATTTCACGCATCCGGGAAAAAAGCCCAAAGCTACCATGAGCGGTAAATCAAGGAGAGAATCATAATGTCAGTGAAAAAGACGCTGATACTTAGCCGAACAATTCTGAGACGAATGTATTGGATCATTCTGCTGGCTGCCGTCGTG